>NZ_JBVIRA010000002.1:288087-377685 GCF_055576575.1 Streptomyces sp. NPDC033270 | reverse complement strand
GAGCCCTCAAGGGCGTGGGTAGGGTCGTTAGGAAAAAGTTCTCCTTTGCACTCTTTGTTGGCACGCTCTCCGTGCGGGCCCCCCCTACACCCCCGCCCCCCGGCGCCGCGGAGGCCGAACGGGCCGTGAGCCCGGGGCCGTTGGTCCCGGGCTCACCGTCTGCATGCCTGTTCTTCTCCCTCCTTTCGCGAAATCACGAGGAAAATCCGGTGATTCGCGAGAAATAAGGTGGCCCACGGCAGATGGCAGCCGCCCCTCCTCCGTGAAGGGGGCACTTCTCGACGGCAGGACGGACGACACATCCCATGGACATGAGCGCGGGCGAGCGCAAGGGGCTCAGCCTCTTCGCCCTCATCATGATCGGCATAGGCTCGATCTTCGGCTCCGGCTGGCTCTTCGGCGCCGGTGCCGCCGCCCAGGTGGCGGGCCCCGCGGCGCTGGTCGCATGGGTGATCGGCGCCGTCTTCATCGGCATGATCGCGATGTCCTACGCGGAGGTCGGCTCGGCCTACCCGATCCCCGGCGGCATGGCCCGCTACGGCCATCTCTCCCACGGGCCGGTGCTCGGCTTCCTCACCGGCTGGGCCGTGTGGATCGCGGTCGCCTCGCTCATCCCGATCGAGTCGATCGCCGCCACCCAGTACATGACGTCCTGGAGCTTCGACTGGGCGAAGGGGCTGGTCGACCCGGCCACCCATCAGCTCACCCTCTCCGGCATCTGCACGGCACTGGCGCTGACCGTCGCCCTCTGGCTGACCTGCTACTGGTCGGTCCAGCTGCTGGCCCGTGCCAACACCGTGCTCACCCTGGTCAAGTTCGCCATCCCGGTGCTCGCCGTGCTGGCACTGATCGGTTCGGGCTTCCACACCTCGAACTTCACCTCGCAGGGCGGGTTCGCCCCGTACGGCTGGCCGGCCGTGCTCACCGCCGTCACCACCTGCGGCGTGATCTTCGCCTTCAACGGCTTCCAGGCCGTGGTCAACCTCGGCGGGGCCGCCAGGAACCCGGGCCGGGCCATCCCGATCGCCCTGGTCGGCGCGCTCGCGCTGGGCCTGGTGATCTATCTGGCGCTGCAGACCGCCTACCTCGGCTCCGTACCTCCCGAGCAGCTCCAGCAAGCCGGCGGCTGGCAGGGCTTGAACCTCAGCTCGCCGTTCGCCGACCTCGCCAAGCTGCTGATGCTGCACTGGGTGGTCACGCTGCTGCAGTTCGGCGCCTTCATCTCGCCGGCCGGCTCCAACATCGCCAATGTCGCCTCGGCCGCGTACATGGTGACCAATCTCGCCGAGACCGGCTTCTTCCCCAGGAAGCTGGCGGCCGTGCACCCGCGCTACGGCACCGCACGCCCCGCGATGTGGCTCAACCTCGGCTTCTCCGTCCTGCTGCTGCTCACCGTCGGCCGCAGCTGGCAGGCGCTGGCCGGGGTGGTCTCGGCGGCCATGGTCATCTCGTATCTGATCGGCCCGATCGCGGTGGGCGTCCTGCGGCGGACCGAGCCGGCCCTGCCGCGCCCCTTCCGGCTCCCCGCCGCCGGGTTCCTGTGCCCCCTCACCTTCACCTTCGCCGCCTGCGCCCTGTACTGGTCGAAGTGGCCGGACACCGGCAAGGTCGCCGTGCTGACGCTGGTGTCGGTGCCGATCGCGGCGCTGGTGCTGCGGCGCAAGGGCGAGACGCGGCTGGCCCGGCAGTTCGCCCCGGCCTGGTGGATGGTCCTCTTCCTGGTCTGGATGGCGGCGCTGTCGGCGCTGGGCAGTCCGGACTTCGGCGGCCGTGGCATCATCCCCGGCGGCCTGGACATCGCCCTGGTCGCGCTCTCGGCCCCGGCCTTCTACTTCTGGGCCGTACGCGCCGGAGTCGGGGCGCGGGCGGCGGGCCTGACCGGCTCGTTCTCCGGCACCGTATCCGCTCCGACACCCACTGTTACGCCCGAGGACCAACGCCTGACGGCTTCCGTCTGACGGCACCGCGCCGGGTCCGGGTTACGCTCGACAAACGGCGCAGAAACGCACCTCCTGCCCCATTGCTCCACCGTCCACCACGAGCAGACAAGGGAGTCCGCCACCGTGGCCATCTCCGTCTTCGACCTCTTCTCCATCGGCATCGGCCCCTCCAGCTCCCACACCGTCGGCCCCATGCGCGCCGCCCGGATGTTCGTCGGACGCCTCAAGAAGGACGGCCTGCTCGCCCAGACGGTCAAGGTGCGCGCCGAACTCTTCGGCTCCCTCGGCGCCACCGGCCACGGCCACGGCACCCCCAAGGCCGTCCTGCTCGGCCTTGAGGGCCACTCCCCGCGCAGCGTGGATGTGGAGAGCGCCGACGACGAGGTGGAGCGCATCCGCACCACCAAGCGGCTGCGGCTGCTGGGCGCCGAGATAGGCACCGCGCACGAGATCGACTTCGACGAGTCGACCGAACTGATCCTGCACCGCCGCCGCGCCCTGCCGTACCACGCCAACGGCATGACCCTCTACGCCTACGACGCCGCGGGCGCCCCGCTGCTGGAGAAGACGTACTACTCGGTGGGCGGCGGCTTCGTCGTGGACGAGGACGCGGTCGGCGAGGACCGCATCAAGCTCGACGACACCGTGCTGAAGTACCCCTTCCGCACCGGCGACGAGCTGCTGCGCCTGGCCCAGGAGACCGGCCTGTCGATCTCCGCGCTGATGCTGGAGAACGAGAAGGCCTGGCGCACCGAAGCGGAGATCCGCGACGGGCTGCTGGAGATCTGGCAGGTCATGCAGGCCTGTGTGGCCCGCGGGATGTCCCGCGAGGGCATCCTGCCCGGCGGGCTGAAGGTCCGCCGCCGGGCCGCCACCGCCGCCCGCGCACTGCGCGCCGAAGGCGATGCGCCGGCCCACGCCATGGAATGGGTCACCCTCTACGCCATGGCCGTCAACGAGGAGAACGCCGCCGGCGGCCGGGTCGTGACCGCCCCCACCAACGGCGCCGCCGGCATCATCCCTGCCGTCCTGCACTACTACCTCAACTTCGTGCCCGGCGCGGACGAGGACGGCATCGTCCGCTTCCTGCTCGCCGCCGGCGCCATCGGCATGCTCTTCAAGGAGAACGCCTCCATCTCCGGCGCCGAGGTCGGCTGCCAGGGCGAGGTCGGCTCCGCCTGCTCCATGGCCGCCGGCGGCCTGGCCGAGGTCCTCGGCGGCTCGGTGGAACAGGTCGAGAACGCCGCCGAGATCGGCATGGAACACAACCTCGGCCTGACCTGCGACCCCGTCGGCGGCCTCGTCCAGATCCCCTGCATCGAACGCAACGGCATGGCCTCGGTCAAGGCCGTCACCGCCGCCCGCATGGCCCTGCGCGGCGACGGCCGCCACCACGTCTCCCTCGACAAGGTCATCAAGACCATGAAGGACACCGGCGCCGACATGAGCGTCAAGTACAAGGAGACGGCACGGGGCGGGCTGGCCGTCAACATCATCGAGTGCTGAGGATCTAGGCGGACACCCCCTACCTAGGCCCTGACCAGTGCGTTCGTGTCTTTCAGCGCGGTCAGGGCCTTCCTTGCTTATGCGGCGGAAAGTCCCCGGAAAGTCCCTGGGACAGGCGTGAAAGTCCCTGAGAAGTCCCTGGGGAATCCTTCGTGGATCGGCGTCTGACCTGGGGGTTCGTCGCACCTGCTCGACGACGGCCCCTTCCTCTGGCACCCTTCGAACAGCTCTGCAGTGACGACTAGGTAGGCGCCGCCTGCACGGAGGACCGGGCACGGTAGCCACGGTTAGCGACCCCTCAATAACAAGAGTTTTGTTAAAGTGGGTCCATGGCCACCTCCCCCGCTCCCGGCGAAGGCCCCGTCCGTCCAGTCTCCGTCTCCCTCCACGAAGGCACCATCGCCGCCCTCAAGGCACGTACCGGCAAGCGGGGCATGTCCGCCTACGTCGAAGCTCTCATCGAGCGCCAGCTGGAGAGGGACCGGCTGCGTGAACTCATCGAAGACGCCGAAGCCGAACACGGCCCGGTGGATCAGGTAGCGGTCGAGACCAAGCGGGCCATCCTGCGCGGTGACACGACCGGCTCGGCAGACGCCGCGTGAGCGGGACACTCGTCCTGGACTGCGAGGGGCTGTCCAAACTCGTACGACGCTCCCCTGAGCTCACCGAGTGGCTGGCTGCGGCCGAGGCCGAGGACATCCGCGTGGTCTCCAGCTCCGTCACGCTGGTCGAAGCACGCGATCCCAAGGTCAACCAAGCCCGCTTCGACTACGCAGTTTCCCGCGTGATCATCGTCCCGCCCACCGAAGCCATCGCCCGCCACGCCAGCAAACTCCTCGCCGCTGCCGGCCTGCACGGGCACAAGTACGCCCTCGACGCCATCGTGACCGCCACCGCACTCGCCTCGCCCGCCCCTGTGACCGTCTTGACGTCGGACCCCGAGGACCTCCTCATGCTGTGCGGACCCGGCGTCCGCGTCGTCAAGGTGTGACCGCGAGGCCACGGCTCAACGGAGCGCGGGTATCCCTGCGTGTGGAGCGAGCCGCGCACAGCCCGCAGCCCGTCTTCGTCCCATCTTTCGGCCACGGCCCCGATGGCGCGCCACCGAGGACGTACGACGCCGGGACACCATCGGCTTCCCACTGCCCGTCTCCGTGCACAGGCGCCGGTCTCACCCGGCGCCGGCGGGGTGGACGATGTTGTTCCGCTCAGCGGCGCCGCTGGCGGCCGTTCTTGCCTGCGGGGCGCTTGGGCTTCCGGGTGCGGCCGAGGCGGGCGCCAGGGGTACCCAGTGCCCGTGCCGCCAGTTGCCTGAGCTCGTCGAGTCCGGACCGATCCGGGTGCGCGGAGTCCAGTGCGGCGGCAATCGCGCCCCTGGCCTCGATGCCCTGGGCGCGCAGCGCCTCCTCGGCGCCGCCCCGGCCGACCGCCAGCTCTACGAGCTGGAGCAGGCTCTCGGCGAGCACCAGCAGATGCTCTGCATCGGTCAAGTCCTCCGGCGAGAGCAGTTGACGGTGTGCCAGTTCGCTCAGCGCGAGCGGCGCGAGCTGAACATCGCCACGCAACTGGCGCAGCAGCCGTTCGCCCTCGCCGTCCGGCAACGCCGCCAGAAGTACAGCGAGCATCGCCTCCGCACGCACCCGGAAAGGCATGGAACCTACGGCTTCGACGAGTTGGCGCAGTGCGGCATCCCGCTCGCCGCGTGCCGAAATCCAGCCGGCCAGCTCCGCGCGGGCGGTGTCCGGGGGGGGTAGTCGTCGGCCAGCACGCCCAGCAGGCCGGCCGCCGAGGCATGGGTCAGTTCGCCGACCAGCGGCGCGTCCCGGCCGACCGCCAGGAGCCGCTGCCGTACCGCCCGGGTGCCCAGGTCAGTGAGGCGGAAAAGCTCGACCGGCCCGGCGGTCAGCTCCTCACGCTGGGCGCGCGCACGCTCCTGCGCCGTCGGTTCCGCGGCCGCCCCGGCGACGCCCAGCAGCTCCGCGAGTTCCGGTGGCATGTCCGCGGGCAGCTCGTCTCCGGCGTCGGAGAGGTCGGTATCGAGGAACACCGGATCGGCCATCCCCCGATCGCGCTTGATCGCGCCCAGGTTGACCAGCACGTCGAGCGCCGTGCGCAGGTCCTGGTCGGCGTGCTCGAACCACATCCGGTGCGCGGCGTCTGACCCGCCGTCCAGCTGGAACTGGGCCCGGTAGCCCAGGTATACGGAGTCACGCAGCCGCGGCCAGGGCATCGGGTACGGCAGCTGTAGAGCGTGTTCAGTACGTCCTCCAGCACGTCCTCGTAGAATGCGAAGAGAATCGACTCCAGATGCCAGCCGCTGCGCGCACCGTTCAGGGCCTGCCGCAGCTCGAAGCACGCGTCGAAGGCGCGCAGCCACAGCTGAAGCGGGTCGGCCAGCACCGGCCGGGCCTTGACCACCGCGCAGACCGTCCCTTGACCGCCCGGACCAGCCGCGCCTTCTTCGCCCACTCCACGAGCAACCCCAGCCGGGGCAGGTTGGCCGAGGAGCGTACTCCCTCGGCGTTGTCGCCGGTGCCCAGCACGTCCACCAGCTCGCGGGCATCGGCCATCCGCAGCCGCCCAGCCGCCGTCACCACACGGCCGTCCCGCCCCGCCCACTCGGCGAGCCCGCGCAACTGCGCCACGATCGCTGACTCCTCGGCCCGTCGGCGCAGTTCGCCGTCCGGAGGGAGTGCCACAGGCAGCTGTGGCTCTGCACGGGCCGCGTCGGACAGCGCACAGCCGGTCATCCGCCGTTCCATGATCGCGCCGAGGGCCTGCTCGTCGTAGGCGACCTCCCCTCGCTGGGCCCGCTCCGCGAATCGCTGCAACGCCGCCCCGTTTCGGACGTCCACGCCCTGCTCGGCAGCCGTCGTCGCCCAGAACTTCGCCAGACCCCAACGGCTACGGTCCGCCATCGCCACCGGGTACTGCTCCGCTGCCACGTCGACCGCTGCGAGGGAGTCCTGAAGTGCGGGACCGCGCGGGTCCGCCAGTTGCGCGGCGTGCAGATAGCGCAGCAGCATGCGCAACGTGCCCGGGGCGTCGCCGCGTTCCTCCCCGGGGAGTTCGGTGACCGTCTGCGGCAGCCAGAAGAGCACCAACTCCTCCACATGCCGCGGCTCCCACAGCCCCAGCCGACCGTCGGCACCGGTAGTCCAGCGCCGCCTCGGCCAGGAACTCGTCCACCGGCAGCCCCTGCTCGCCGGCCCACCGGACCAGCCGGTCGACCAGCAACCCGCGCGCCGCCTCGTACTCCTCCTCGGCGCCGGCTTCGAACCGCATCCACATGAGCCCACCCAACGTGTCCGCAGCACTCCTTGCCACGCAACGCTATGGCCCAGCCGCGCCGCGCAACGCAGCCGAGGGCAAGGGGCCCGCTACCCCATGGGCAGCACATAGTGCTAGTTGCTCTCGCCGACCGCGGCTTCGAGCGTCCGGATGACGACAGACCGGGCCTCGTCGTACGGATCTGCGACACAGAACGGCACGCCGTCCCGGCCGAACTCGATCGGCACCGCGCCGCGTGCGACGACCGTAACCTGGTACCGGGACAATGCACATCCTGGTGGCGGGCGTGCATCCCTTGAGCAGGCCCGTTCACCAAGTGCCGGCAGCCAAGCCGCGGGCCTATCCGCCCGCGACCACCACCCGCACCGGAAAGTCCGGACTGGCACTACTCATCCCTTCCTCGAATCCGCGCGGATTATCAATGCGGCGGGCGGGATCGTAAATGACGGCGAACAAGCCGGCGGCTTCCGGGTGGTGTCGATATCCGAAAATGTCGGCCACAAGCTGATCCCGAATCTTCTTGGCGCCCAGCGACGACGAGGCCATTTTCGCTTCCACCGCCACTCTCTCCCTCTTGAGGAGAAAGTCGATGCGATAGAAGCCGCCGGCCCAGCTGGGGGTGGATTCCTCCGGGCGGACATCCACAAAGTACAGTACGAGCAGCGCATGGAGAAAACGCTGTAGGTCGTACTCATCTTCGAGACGAAGTCCAGGTCGCCCCCGGCTCTCGCGCCGGACGATCGCCAGCCCCTGCGCCAACCGCTCCGACATGCCAGCAAGACGCTCCAGCGTCCCCAGCACCCCGGCCTCTGCAGCCACCCGCCCAAGCACCAGCACCAGCACCAGAATCCGCTTCTGCTCCCGAAGCGGCTCGAGGAAGCTGCTGTCGACGGGATACTGTCATGGGCCGTGACCCTTCAAGAATCTTGGAACCTTCGTGTATAGCACCCGCTTCTCGCGGGGATTTTTCATGAAATGCTTGATCTTCGGCCGGATCGGGGAACTTCCTTCATACTCCCCCTGAAACCGCGCACGCAATTCACTCGGCAATGCACCGAGGGCCGCCGCATACCACCGCATATAGCGCTCTTGCAGCTCGCGGACAATTAATTCCACTTCCTCCGCCTGCTCGCCCTGCGACAGTCGCCCGAGCTCCTCCAGCCGCTGCACCTCTTCCACCAGAGAACCGAGCTGGTGGACGCCACCGGGAGATTCCATACAGCGAGGTTACCGCCGGCCACCAGGAGCCCCTCGGGCCAAGTGAACCCGCACCGTCTCCCCCCTTCGGCCTGACGCAGCCATACAACCCCGCACACCATGCACGCCCGCCCCAACGCAACGAACCGGCCAACCCACGCCGCTCCAGATTCGGCCCGGGCGCAGCGCTCACCGCAGCCAACACGCCGTGTTCACGGTTGAGTTACGCGCTTCCTCCGTCCGGTCTCAAGCGATGAGTTTCAGACACCTTGGAATCTCTCCCCGAGAGCCGACAGTCGTGGCCCCTAATCTGGGTCGCCACATCGCGCCCTCCGGGGCGCTGGCGCCACGTGTCAACGGGGGAAGGGACTCCACGGTCATGGAGCCGATCACAGCAACTGCCCTCGCGGCAGCAGCTCTTGTCGCCAAGGGCGCCCTTGAGTCAGCGGGTGGCGAGGCAGGTAGGAGCACGTGGCAGGGAGTGACGCGGCTGGTCGAGCGGATCAGGCAGCGCTTCGGTGGCGACGCGGATGCCACGGCCGCGCTCGGATTTGCCCTCGACAGGCCGGACGATGAACAGGCGGTGGACGCACTGAGGCGCCTCGTCCACGCGTACATGCTGAGGGACCCGCAGTTCGAGGCCGACGTCACGACGATGGTCGACGCGTCCGTGGCGGCCCAAGCCTCCAAGGGGACGGGTTCGGTGAACGCCGCGGTCATCAAGAACGCGACAACCTTCAACGAGAAGGTTGAGTTCCAGGGCGACTTCAACATCAACTGACCGCGGCGTAGTCGACGCCGCGCCTCTCCCACCTCATTTTGCCCCTCAGCGACTTTTGCCTGTCCGCGGGGACACAAGGCCGGAAGGTAGTACATCGATGACCGGCTCCACCGGCACTGAGCCCGGAGCGTCCGAGGAGCGTGATCGTGAGGACGGCGCCCCGGGGCCCGGTGCCGAAGGCGCCTCGAAGGCCGCCTCGGACGCCAGCCTCACCACCAAGGCCACCGAACCCGCCGATGGGGACGGTCCGGTCGACGAGGCCGATGCCTTGCGTCTGCTGACGTCGGGCAGCGAGGACGCGGCCGAACGTGCCGAAGCGGCTCAGGCGGCCTCTCTCGCCGACCTGATCACCGAACGTCTGCAGAAGGACGCGTCCGGCCTCCGCATCGGCACGCTCGCGCTCTTCCAGGACACGGTCTCGTTCGGCGGAGGATTCACCGTGGGTGGTGGGCTTCGCGGCAGCGGTCCCTCCGCCGTCGAGTGTGTCCCTATTGAGGAGGACCAACAAGACGCCCACATCACGGACTTCGTGCCACCCGCCCATTACACCGCGATGCTGGAGTCCTTGCGCGCGTCGCGTCTGCTGATCCTTGCCGTTCCCCCGGGAACGGGGCGTGAGGCCTGCGCGGTCAACCTGCTCGCGGAGGCGCTCGCCGAAGACGGAGCGTGCACCGAGACCACGTGCCACCGCGTCACCGACCCCGTCGCCGTCCTGAGCACCGGCTGGAAGCCGCATCGCAAGTACGCCGGCTATGTGACCGCCCTCGACGAGACGGATATGGAGGCGACCCGTGCGCTGGACCTCAACCAGCTCACCTCCACCGCCGCCGCGCTGAAATCCGCCGACTGCTTCATGGTGGTGGTGACAGGCCCGCCACGGGGCGCCCTCGCAAGGGCCGCCGACCGGTCCTCGTATGTCTGGCGGGAGCTGGGCGCCCTCGACCCGTACCGGATCGTGGAGCGTCGCGTCCTGGGGGCGTCGCCCGACGAGTCGGCAATCGAAGAACTCCAGCACGCCCTGGCCTCATCGGGCGCACGGGATCTTCTGCGCGAGCAGCCTCAGCCCGACATCGCGGCGCGCGTGTCCTCCGCTCTACGCGCCGGCCGGGACCTGGCCGCAGAGGTGGCCCGGATGCGTGATCCCAGCGATCAGGTGCACCAGTGGTTCGTACGGCACGACGACCCGGCCGCGATCTGCTTCGCTCTGGCGGCGGCGGTACTGGAAGGCTCCGGCTATCTGACCGTCGCCGACGCCGCGTGGAAGCTGTACGCGGCGGTGGCCACGGGTCTGGGAGCCTCGCCCGCGCCGTCCCCGGTCGCCCTGCGCTTCAGCGACCGGCTGGCCCATGAACAGCCGTGGATCATCGTGGACCCGCCGGCAGCGGGGAAGGGCTGGCCGCCACAGGTCAGATTCCGCAGCCCGCTGCTGCGGCAGACAGTCCTCACCTATGCCTGGACCTCTCTCGACGGCTACCGGGGGCTCGTCGTGGACTGGCTGCGCCAACTTCTGTTCCGTGGGCGGGACACGGAGGTGCGGGCGAAGGCCGCCGTCGCGGCCGGTGTCCTCGCCTGGAGCGACCCGCAGCACGCGCTCCACCGCTACCTCAGATCCTGGGCGGGAAGTCAGTCGTGGCCCTTGCGGCAGGGCGCCGCCACCGCCCTTTCCGTCGTCGCAGGCCGGCCGGAACACTCCGCATGGGCCTGGGACCTGCTCGACGAGTGGGTGACCCCCGGCGGCTCGGCGGCCGACCGCCGGCTCGCCAAGACCGCGGCGACCGCGGTCGGCGGCCTGCTCGGCAGGCAGGATCCCCGGCGGGCCATGGACGTCTTGCGCACCGCCCTCGGCTGGCGGGACGACTGGGCCAATCTCCTGCCCGTCGCGTGGAGCGCGGTGCATCTGATCGACCAGGGGTGTGGCCGGGACGTCCTGTCGGCCTTCCTGCAGTGGTCGGCTCCGCAGGACCGGTCGCCCATGGTGTCCAAGACCCTCTCGGCGTTCTTGTTCACCGCACTTCAACCGGGTTCGGACACGGGGGCCTCCGGCGCACGGCGCTCCGAGCCGCTGCCGTATCTCCTCGCGCGGTGCTCGCACTTCCAACCGCAGCTCGAGGAACTCTGGTCCCGGTCTCTTGCCCGTAGGCCTGTCCAGGACAGGGCGCTCGAAGCGCTGCGGACATGGGTCACCACGTACGGAAACGGCGACCGGGACGTGCTTGCTTCGCTGCGCCCGTTGGTCACCGGAGTCGCCAGAAGGCCGGGCAAGCACCGTGACCGGCTCGACTACTACCTCGGCCAATGGGCCGCCGACCCCGACCGGCCGTCACCGGCCGCGGCGGAACTCCTGCACGCCGTACGCCGTCTCCCCTGAATTCCGGCCCCCGTTCGCATCCCGACCTCGCCGCCTCTCTCTGCCGGTCCAGCCCCGTCCGGAGGACACCGTGCAACAGACCACCTACGATCCGATCCTGGAGACCGAGGACCTGTCGGCCTTCCGGCTGCTCAGCCCCCTGCGGCCGCCGGCGCCCGGCCGCGCCTTGGTCCTTGTCCCCCACAGCGGACCGGCGCTCACGGTACGGCCTGGTGAGGCCATCCCGTCATCCCGCTTCGGCGCCTACCAGACCGCCTACACCGTCGACACCGGGGACCACCGGCTTGTGCTCGACCTTCCGCTGCTGAGCCGGGACGCCACCTTCGCCTTCCAGAGCTCGGTCGCCCTGACCTGCCGGGTGACCGACCCGGCGGCCGTGGTCGCCCGAGGCATCCGCGATATGAGCGCCGCCCTGGTCGAGCACATGCGCCGCATGCTGCGGCAGGTCTCGCGGCGCTACGACATCGCGGAGTTCCACGAGGCCGAGGAGGCGCTCAACGAGGCAGTGCGGGACTTCAAAGGGGACGATGCCGTCCGGCTCTCCTCCCTCCATGTCGAACTGCTGGTCGATGCAGATGAAGTGTCCTCCAGCGGACGGCAGTTCCGGGATGTCGTACGCGAATCCCGCCTCGCCGGGATGCGGCGCCAGCGTCACTTGGACATGATGCGCGCGGACGGCGTCGAGGGCCTGATCGCCGAGATCCTGGAAAAGGACGGCGCGGCGGCCGCGATGGCATACATCGAGAAGGCGGAGGCCGCCGAACGCGCGGAGCTGCGCGACACCCTGCGCATGATTCTGGAGCGCGGGGACAAGGACCGGGAGCCCTTCGAGATCGCCGAGGCCGAACGGGCCGTACTGGGCCGGGTCCTTGGCGGGTCGGAGGCACCGTTTGGCGGAACGCGGCGAAGCAGGGTCCGGGGCGCCCTGCTGCCATCCGACCCCCCGTCGTCATCCGTCCCGCGGGCGCATGAGTACGCCGCGGAGCCAGAGGTGCCGGCCACGTATCTCCCCGAGCCCGACGAGCCGGGCCACACAAGTGCCGGGGCTCCGGCAGACAGCGTGCACGACGGCGGAACGTACGGGTCGCACGAGGGCCCTCATACGGTCACCGCGCCGCCCAAGGACGGACCGCCCGAGGATGAGCCCATCGGTGCACCACCGGAAGCGGACACGGGCGACGGTTATGGGAAGACGCCGGTCGGCCGCCGCTATGATCCGCGTCGCCGCCCCGGCACGGACGATGCGCCCATGGACGCCGGTGCCGCCCCCGCGGAATCGGGAGGCACGTCAGGCGCCACGGCTCCACCGGCCAGCCGGGTACGCGGCATCCATCGCGGGAGCGGCCGATGACGCTGCCACTGACCCACCATGCTGCCCGGCGCCCGGTCAGCTCCCACACCGAGCCGGGACTCATGGCCTTGGGAGTCTGGACCGAGCGGCGGCCCGGCCAGGGAGAGGACGCCGACCCGCTTCTTCTGCACCACCGCCCCACCCGCTGCGGTGTGCTCGGCGTCTTCGACGGCCTGGGCGGCGCGGGCTCGTCGATTGCGTGGCACGACGCCGACGGCAACGCCCGGACCGACGCCTGGGTGGCCTCGCGCATGGCTCGCCTCGCCACGGAGTCCTGGTTCGCCGGAGAGATGGACGACCGTACGGCCTGGGACAGCGAAACGCAGGCTCCCGATACCTACACCGACCTGGGCGCACACCTTCGGCAGCTGTTCGCGGGCTTCCGGCCGACCGGGCGGCGCAGCAAGGTGGTCGGTACCATGCGCCGCCGGCTCCCCACCACCGTGGCCACTCTCCGGTACACGGCACGCGATTCCGACGTCGTATGCGAGGCGCTGTGGGCGGGTGACTCCCGCGCGTACGTCCTGACGCCTGATGCCGGACTGCAGGCGCTGACCCGTGATCACGCCGACGATCCGGATGTGCTCAGCCAGCTCGTCCAGGACCCGCAGATGACGAACATGGTCAGCGCGGACCGGGAGTTCTTCGTCCAGCGCCAGCCATACGGCCGCATTCCGCTGCCGTGTGTGCTGCTCTGTGCGACGGATGGCTTCTTCGGCTACGTACAGACTCCTGGCGACTTTGAACACGTGCTGCTGAACACGCTGTGCCGGTCCACGGACCTCGACGACTGGGCCGCGCGCCTGACCTCAACCGTTGTCTCGTACACGGGAGACGACGCCTCGCTGGCTCTCGTCGCGCTCGGCTTCCGTACCTTTGATGAGCTGCGTGCGGGGTGCGCGGAGCGCTTCGCATGGCTCGACCGGGACGCGTCGGCCATGCCGGATCCCCACGGCACCGAGGCGATGCGGCACTGGCGCGCTCGGGCCTGGGAACGCTACCAGCCCGGCTATGAAGCGCGGCTGCCGCCTCCGCTCACGTCAGACGCCAGGTCACAGGGACGGACACGGGATGAGGGAGGGACAGCGTGAAGCAAGGGGAGGTCGTCGGCGGTTACCGCATTACCACCCGGCCCACCAATGCGGGCGGCGGTAAGTGCATGTGGGCGTTCGCGGAAAAGAGCGGTGAAGAGTTTTTCATCAAGCAGTTCCTGGCGCCCAAACGTCCACGCCCGGGCGGCGGCAGCGCGCACAGCCGGGAAGCGCGACTGCGGCTGTGCGAGCAGTTCGAGGAGCGGCACCGGTCGATCATGGAGCGGCTCCGACCGAATATGCACGGCGGCGGCCACCTCGTCCTTGCCACGGACTTCTTTGCACACGAGTCGACGTACTACAAGGTCACGGCCCGCATTGACACCTCCACCCTCGAAAAGCCGCAGCTGCTCGCCCCCCGCCACAAGGCGGTGCTGCTCAAGACACTCGCAGTCAGTCTGAACCTGCTGCACGGCATCGACATCGTGCACAGCGATCTCAAGCCGGCCAATGTGTTGGTGCAGAAATACGGGGGCAACGCCTTCCATATTGCGAAGCTGATCGACTTCGACGACTCCTACCTGAGTGGGAATCCGCCTGACCGTGACGTCATCGCGGGTGACTCGCTGTACGGTGCTCCGGAGTGGCGCCGCTATGTGCAGGAGGACGAGAAGGTCCAGCCGCGACATCTCACCACTGCCGTGGATGTGTTCGCGCTCGGCCTGATGATGCACCACTACCTCACGGGCGCGCTGCCGCGCCACAACGACCGCTTCGGCTCGCCGGCCGACGCGGTCAATGCCCGTGAGGAACTCGCGCTCGACAGCCGCCTGACCGACGCAATGCGCAACCTGATGCGGGTGATGCTGTCACGCACCCCCTCAAGCCGCCCCCGCATCTCGACGGTGATCTCGGCGCTTAAGGACCCGGACGTGTGTGCACTGCGACACCGCCGGCCGGGAACGAGCGTGGCGACACCGCCCTCGGCGCCGGAGCCGCCGCTGTCGCGGACGGAGACCCGGGCGGCCACGGAATCGAAGGACTCATCAGCCGCGGACGGCACCCCATTGCGCACCAGTCGTCTGCGCACCAATCTTCCCCGGTCGCAACCGGCCGGAGCCGATCCGCGGCCAGCACCTCCCGAAGGCACCCCCCGGGTGTCGCGCGTCCGCATCAACCTCGGCGGCCGCACGTCAGGAACCCCTGCAACCAACCCTTCCCCGACAAGCAAGGAGAAGAAGAACCCATGAGCTCAACCGCCGGCCAGTACCAGGGCAACCTCCAGTACGCCGTGGACATCGTGCTGTGCATAGACGCGACCGCCAGCATGACCCCGGTACTGGACTCCGTGAAGGAGAGTGCACTCACCTTCCAGCAGCGCCTGGAGGCTGTAATGCACGAAAAGGGCAAGGCCATCAGCCAACTGCGTGTACGCTCGGTCGTCTTCCGCGATTTTGGCGACAACGAGGACGACGCCATTGAGTCGACGGACTTTCTGACCCTGCCCGACCAAGCTGAGAAATTCCGCACGTTCCTCAACAGCGTCGAGGCCCAGGGCGGTGGCGACCGTCCCGAGTCCGGGCTCGAAGCGCTCGCGCTCGCCGTGGATTCTCCCTGGGAGACAGGCCTCGACCGGCGGCGCCACGTGATCGTCATGTTCACGGATGCTCCCGCCCACCCGCTCGGTGGGCCGCACTCGGCACTGCAGTCCTACCCTGCCGCCGTGCCGCGGAGCGCGGATGAGCTGTTCGAGCGATGGGGTTACTCCGGCAGTCAGTTGTCCGTGATGGAGCAGTCCGCAAAGCGGCTGGTGCTGTTCGCTCCGGACGAGGAACCGTGGAACGACATGCAGCAGGACTGGGACATGACGCTCCACTTCCCGTCCAAGGCCGGGCATGGCCTTCAGGAGTTCGAGATGGACGAAATCATCGACACGATTGCGAACAGCCTGTAGCCCATGGGGGATTCAGGAGACACTAACGCGGTCGACACCGGGGACGGGCCAGGCGGCCACCTTGCGGTGTGCACGGGGGCCACTCTCGCCCTGCGCGGTGGATCGCTCCAGGTGGCATGGGCGGACGGCGGTCACCTCGCCCTGCCTGTCACCTGGTGCCGGACCGCAGAGGCCCAGCACGTCGGGGAAGAGACGGGCGCAGGAGTTCAGATCGTCTTGCGATTCGCCCCGCCTCGGACGGCGGGAGGGACGGGCGTCGAGGGCCTGATCGCGGTACGTCTTTCCGCCGACCGGGAACAGGCCCTGGACGCCCACGAGTTCCTCGAGATTCTCCGGATCCGGGCCGGGCTCAAAGCCGCTGCGTACCCCGCCCCCGCACCCCACGAGGGCGAAGCGGGAGCCGAAGCCACAGACGAGGAAGAGGGCGCGTCCGGCAGGGCCGTCGCCATCCCCGGCCCCTCATCGCCGATGCGGCCCGGCATGCGCCGTGCACCGCGTTCCCACCCGGACTGGCTCGTCTTCAACGCGGCCGACAATGCGGAGGCCCTGTACCAGGATGTGCAACGGCAGTTGTCCATGAACGGCGAAGGGTGAGCGCGTAGTGCCGAGCCCGACATGGAAGTGCACCGACTGCGCCACGCACAACTCTCCGAGCCGGCGCACCTGCCTGGTGTGCGACGCGCCGAAGTCCGTGCGACCCAAGGCATCTACCACCATCAGAGCCTGGGACTGCCCCGACTGCAAAACACACAACAAGGCGGGCACTACAGCCTGCGTGGTCTGCGACGCTTCATGGAAGAAGGCGGCAGGAGCCAAGAAGTCTCCCGGACCGAAGGAGTCCGCCGGTCCGAAGACGTCACCCGGCACGTCGCGGCCCGCTGGTCCGCGGGACTCCTCTGGGGCGAAGAAGTCTGCCGGCCCGGCGGGCGGCATGTCCACGGGTCGGCCCGGCAGGCCATCGGCCGACCGGTCCGGCACCTCGGCGAAGCGCACGGGGGGCGGGGCGTCGGGCGGCTCATCGGGCGGATCCTCCACCACCGGGTCCGGGAAGCCGGGCACACCGCGGCGCCCCGCCGGTGCCCGCCCTGCCGGTACGCGGAAGACACCCGCAGGCTCCCGTACCTCACGCCCGCGGAGCAGTGCACCACGCCCCCGCCCGTCCGAGCCCGCCCCGCTCTTCTTCCCTCCCCCAGCGACCCCGGAACCGCCGGCTCCGCCCCCACCACCAACTGCCTATGCAAGGCCGACACCGCCGCCGTACACCGCCGCCCCGCGCCGGCCCGCATCCAACGGATCGACGGGGGTCGGCTGCCTCAAAGCGCTGGGCATCGCGGCCGCCGTGCTCTTCCTCGGTCCCAAACTGCTGAGCGGCTGCGCGTCCATTTTCGACTCGGCCACCACCCCCGACCCGTCGTCCACCACGACCTCGCCCTCCGGGCCGTCCTGCCCCTCACGTATCGCGGCCAAGCTCCCCGACGGCGAGGGCGCCACCCTCGTCCGTGCCTACCGCACGCACAACAAGCAGATCACGCTGTGCCGCACACCCGGTCAACACCTCTACTACTACGGAGAGTTCACCGGCCGCTCCGGCACCGGCATCGCCATGCGGGCCAAGAAGACCAGTGACGGCTACATCGCCTGGAACAAGCCCTATGAGTACGAGATCAATGGGGAAACCGTCACCGTGACCGAGAACGGCCGACGCATAGGCAAGGAGCATCTGCAACGCGTCGCGTCTCCGCACTGACGGCGCTCGGCGCCAGGCGCCATCGCGAGGGATGGTTGAAGGTGGACATGCCCACATCCCGCCTCCATGAAGACTGCTCTGCAGAGCACGTCCGAGACCACGGCCACGGAGACAGCGCGGCGACGGCGCCGCACCGCCACACCCACTGATCCAAACAGCCCCCGCTTAGAGACTTCCTGAGCTGGGGCTTCGCATAGCCGCCTTCGGGATTCGAACCCGAGACCTACGCATTACGAGCACAGCGACCCGATGAACTAATCGAACATCCGCATGGGCGCCAAAGATCCGACCCGTACAGGTATGCCACACGCCGGTCGGATACCTTGTAGACAATTGTCGGCAAGAAGTCCCTGCAAAATCCCTGACGTGACGCAAGGCACGCTCGCCGCGCCAAATTCGCAGGTCAGAGTCATGATCAAAAGCGGCCGACATGAGCGTCAAGTACAAGGAGACGGCACGGGGCGGGCTGGCCGTCAACATCGTCGAGCGCTAGGGAAGCAGGCCCTGACCAGCGTGTTCGCTTTACCCGGGCTACCCCCAGCCCCTGCAGCAGCCCCGACAGCCCCAGCCCGGCCAGTAGCCGACGCCCGCGACCGGCGGCGCGGCCTCAGTCCTCGCCGCGCACTCGCTCGTACAGCGTGGTCATCCGCTCCCGGGTGGCCTCGTCCGACGGTGTGTACGTCACCAGCTGCGGTCCGATGCGCGGGCTCAGCCACAGCCGGGTGTAGTCGAAGGTCATCAGGCCCAGGTCGGTGGTGAGGAACTTGGTGGTGGGCTGGTCCGGCTGCAGCACCTCGTGCCGGTCCCACACCTCGCAGAACTCCGGCGACTCCCGCTGCAGCCGCGCCACCAGGCCCTTCCACAGCGGGTCGGTCATGTGCTCGACCATCGCCGCGCGGTACTTCGCCACCACCTTGGTCACCGTCTTGGTCACCGCCTCCTGGTCGACGAAGCCCTTGCGCCAGGCAGGGTAGAGGAAGCTGAGCACCAGTAAGTTACGGCCCTCCAGCGGGACTTGGTCGAGGTCGATGATGAGACTGCCGTACGTGCGGTTGTACGCCAGCACGTCGAAGCGGCTGTTGAGCACCGCTGCCGGACAGGGCTCGAGCTGGCGCAGCATCGTCTCGATCGCGGGAGAAAGCGCCGGACACTGCGGGTCGGCATGCGGATCGGCCACACCGGCGAGCGCGAACAGATGGGTGCGCTCGGCCGAGTCGAGGAGCAGCGCCCTGGCGATCGAGTCGGCGACCTGTCCGGAGACCTGGATGTCCCGGGCCTGCTCGAGCCAGGTGTACCAGGTGACCCCGACCACGGCGAGCTGGGCGACCTCCTCGCGGCGCAGCCCCGGTGTGCGGCGCCTGCGGCCCGGCGGCAGGCCCACCTGCTCCGGGGTGATGCGCTCGCGACGGCTTCGCAGGAAGGACGCCAACTCGGCCCTGCGGACGGCGGGTTCAGACGCTTCGACCTCGGCACCCGGCCCGCTCCCGCTGGCCCGAGGGCTGCGCGCAGCGCCCTGGGACACGCTCACCGGACTGGGCGTCACCGTCGTCATACTGCCAGGGTGTCGTACGCCTCAGCCCGTTGCCAGGTACTTCTTATACCAGGATGATGACACTCTGGAGACACTCTGGTACCAGGCTAACGAGGCGAGGATCGTAGAGTCGTGAGTGAATCGACCGCGTCGCCCCGTCCTCCCGTCTCCCTTCCCACTACCGCTGTCCGTCCGCATGAACACACCTCCGCAGCGCCCGAGTTGAGCCCACTCGGGCTGTTCACCGTGCTGCTCGGCGCCGCGCTGCCGCTCATCGACTTCTTCATCGTCAACGTCGCCCTGCCCGCGATCGACCAGGATCTCCAGGCGGGCCCCGCCCTGCTCGAACTCGTCGTCGCGGGCTATGGCGTCGCGTACGCCGTACTCCTCGTCCTGGGCGGCCGCCTCGGCGACACGGTCGGACGCCGCCGGCTCTTCCTGACCGGCATGGCCGCCTTCGGCCTCACCTCGCTCGCCTGCGGTCTGGCCCCCGACGCCTGGACGCTGGTCGGGGCGCGGTTCGCCCAGGGCGCCGCGGCCGCGCTGATGCTGCCGCAGGTGCTCGCCACCATCCAGTCCACCACCCAAGGTCCGCGCAGAGCACGGGCGATGGGCTTTTACGGTGCCACGACCGGGCTCTCCATGGTGGCCGGGCAGATCCTCGGCGGTGTACTCGTCGCGGCCGACATCGCGGGCATGAGCTGGCGTTCGGTGTTCCTGGTGAACGTGCCGGTCGCCCTGCTCGGTCTGATCCTCGCGGCGCGCTCCGTCCCGGAGAGCCGCAGCGCACAGCCCGCGTCGGTGGACGTACCGGGCACGCTGCTGCTCGCCGCCTCCCTGATCACCCTGCTGCTGCCGCTGACCGAGGGCCGGGCGGCGGGGTGGCCGGTGTGGACCTGGGTCATGCTGGCGCTGTTCCCGGTCTCCGTGGCCGCCTTCTGCCGGGTCGAGCTGCGCGCCGACCGGGCGGGCCGGACCCCGCTGGTACCGCCGAGCCTGTTCCAATCGGTACCGCTGCGCAGGGGACTTGGGCTGCTCCTGCCGCTCATGCTCGGCTTCAGCGGCTTTATGTTCATGTTCGCCGTGGTGCTGCAGCAGGGGCTGCGGATGGGGCCCGTCGAGGCGGGGCTCGCCCTGATGCCGATGGCGGTGTTCTTCTTCTTCGGCTCCCTCGCGGGACCGCGGCTGACCGCACGGTTCGGCAGCCGGGTCGTGTCGGCCGGCGGGCTGATCCAGGCGGTGGGCGTCGCGCTGGTCGCGGGGGCGGTCTGGCGGAACTGGCCGGGGCTCGGCATCGCGGACCTGGCCCCCGGGGCCGCGCTCGCCGGACTCGGCACGTCACTGCAACAGCCGACGCTCTTCCGCATCGTGCTCTCGGACGTGCCCGCGCACCGGGCCGGTGTGGGCAGCGGCGTCATGATCACCACCCAGCAGTCGGCCCTGGCGCTCGGGGTGGCGACGCTCGGCTCGCTCTTCCTCGCGCTGCTGCCCGGCTCGGGCATGCGGGACGCCCTGCTGATCACGCTGCTCGTCCAGCTGGGCACGGTCGCGCTGACGGTCCTGCTGAGCCTGCGACTGCCGCGCAAGGCGGTCTGAGGGCGCCGGGCCCGCAGACGGGCGGACAGGGTGAAGGCCCGCAACTCCCCGAGGAGTTGCGGGCCTTCACCTCTTGCGCCTTGTCTTCCGCTAGGACGCCATGTCTCGCTCTACGACGCCTTGCCTTGCCCTACGCCTTGTCTTCCTCGTCGGCCTTCTGCTTGCCGAGCGCGCGCTCGCGCATCTTGGCCGCCAGGTCCTGCTTGCGGTCGTCGGCCGCCTTACGGTCTGCCGTGCGTGCGGCGCCGGGGCCCAGCTGGTCGGCGCGGGACGCCTTCTTGCGCTGCCCGCCCACGCCGAGGAGGTTGTTGGAGCTCTTGGTCATGGCTCGGACGATACAGCGCCCTTCGGCGTGCGGCCGCTCCTTTTCTGCTCACGTCCTGTTCCACCCACGTCCTCCCGTTGACCTGCTGGGGCTGTGCGTGCCAGAAGTTGGCCACTCCGAGGTCGAAGGACCTCGCCAACTCGTAGCCGCTCAACTCCCCTTCGAGCAACGCCGCCAGCACCACATGCCGTAGCGCCCTCGGCCGCCCTGCTCCACCGGTCCACTGATTCGGAACCCTGCGCTCCTCTGTTGCCGGACCCTGCGGGGATGTTATTGATGATCAGGAGTAGTCATATTCATGGGTAATACGCGTCCGTACGTGGAGGATCAGCCGTGACCGCCAAGACCACCGCCGAGCGTTTCCGAGCCGCCATCGAACAGGGCGAACTCGCGGCCCTGGACGACCTGTTCGCCGACGACTGCCTCCTCTACAGCCTCGCGAAGCTCAAGCCCCTCGAGGACAAGCAGATGATCCTCGGCCTCTTCGACGTCCTGCTGCGCACCTTCGAGGACTTCCGTTACGTCGCCCAGTACACCGGCGCCGCTGAGACGAGCGCCGATGGCACCGAGGCTCCCTCGGAGGTGCTGGTCTTCCGCGGCACCGTGAACGGCCAGGAGATCCACGGGATCGATCAGCTGCACTTCGGGGACGACGGCCGGATCAAGGAGTTCAGCGTCTTCGTCCGACCGCTGTCCGCCGCGCAGGCGCTGAGCGAGGCGGTGCTCGCCAGGCTGGCGGAGGCGGGGCTCGTGCCGGCGCCGGCCGCCCAGTAGCGCGGGATCGACCGCAGGCCGGTGCGGCGCCGGGCGCGCCAGACTGGCCGGTCCGGCGTACGAGGCCCGGTCCCACACCGGTCACCGCGGCACCCTGTTCAGCTCCGAGCCCACGCTCGGATTCACACCTGCCCGGTTGTTCGACATGACGACCGACATCAACGGTGGCGCTGACCGAAGGGGCGATCAATGCCCACCAAAAAGCTATGGACCCTGGGTTCTCCCCACCACCGTCCTGTACGACATGACATCGCAGGCAAGGAACGGGCCCGGCAGATCGCGGCGGCCCTGCACGCCGCTCTCCACGGCGACCTGGACCCGCTGTCCCGCGCGGTGCCCGCCTCCTGACATCGATGGGGCCCTGGCTGTCGCCCGCCACCGGCCGTACGGTCCGCTCATGGACGACAGCACCGCAGGGCTGCGCTGCTGCCGGTGGCGCGGCGAGCCGCTCGGCGAAGGCTCCGTGAGGCGACGGTACTGCCCGCGGCCGCGGCTGTGCCGGGACAAGGCATACCGGGCCGGATACAGCCTCCAGGAACAGCTGGCGGCACTGCGCGAAGTCCTGCTCCAGGCGGTCTGGCAGGAAGACACCTGGCACGGCGTCTTCGCGCTGGCCGCCGCGGGCATCGAACGCCGCACCGAGGACCTGGTCCGCGTCTGCGTCATCCAGGAACGCGCAGCCGGCGCCTCCTGGGCGGCCATCGGCGAACCGTTCGGCCTCTCGGCGGACGCGGCCCGTAAGAGGTGGGCCCGCTGGGAACTCGCCCCCGCCCCGCACGAAGACGCCGGGCCGTGAAACCGGCGCCCGGACCGTCGGGCGGAACGCCTGCGCAGGTGCGTGTGCCAGGTCCTGGGAGAAACCGCCCGCAGCTGCACCGGCCGCTCACCTGACCGGCAGGGTGAGGGGACCTCCTGCTCCGGGACGGGTCGGGGAGAGCCGGGGTGGCGGCGGTTCCATGCACGGGAGGGCCGCCACCCGGATGCCCCGCAGAGGGCGAAGACGACGAGACCACGCGAGGCAGCCGCCGTGGATGACTTCGAGACCGACGACATCGCGGCCATGCGCGAGCAGGGCGACCTGCCGGCGTTCCTGCGCCTGCAGACCCCGCCCGGTGAGGGCCCCCGTCCAGGTCGTGGCGCTGTGGCAGAGATTTTCGGGGCCCGCAGGACACAAACCCGGCGCCTGGCCGTCCGCCGAGCGACTCAAAGAGGACTACCGACTACCGGCGAGCCCCGGACGCTCGGCGAGGTCGGCCAGGCTGCCTTTCATCGTCGACCAGACCTTCTCGACCAGGTTGAGCTCGGGCGCGTAGGCGGGTAGCTGGTAGACCCGCAGCGGGCGGCGATCGCCGAGCGGATCGCGGGAGTCCTGTGCAGCGACCGGCGGTCCCAGATCAGCGCGATCGGTGCCCGTAGCTGCTGGTGAGCGGGTCCAGCAACCGGATCAGCTCCGGCTCGCGGAACCCTTTCGGTTCGCCTTTACGGCCTCGGTGGAGCAGGGTGCGGTAGATCAGCCGGGAGCGGTCGCCGGGCCGATAGCAGCACAGCCCGGCGACCGACACCCCTACCGTCCCCGCGCAGGTAACCCTGGACCCGGGCCAGGTAGCGCTCGAACATACCGAGCGGTACGGGGGCAAGGCCGAGGAACGCGAGAGCCGAGTCGCCTCGGCCGATGCCGAGCACGGCCCGCGCCCAGACCGCCGCGGCCCCCTGGCAACGTTCTGCGCGCCGCCGCCCATCTGGCCGCCGACCACGGCCTCTTCGATCTGGTCGTGTTCCTCCCTGACGCGCGCCGGTCGTCAGTCGAGGCCTTCGATGATCCGGAAGTCGCGCTCGACGGCGTCACCAAGTACGACCAGCGCCTCCTGGTAGGCCGCACTCTCGCGTGCGGCGACCGCCTGTTCGAAGCTGTCGAACTCGATCAGGACGGTGCGCTCGGCGATTCCGGCGTCGTGTGCGACGACCCGGCTGCCGAGGGAGAGCGTCCGCCCGCCCGCAGCATCGATGGCTGGACCGGTCAGCTTGTCGTAGGCAGCCACCTTCTCGGGGTCTGCGATGGTGCGGTAGACGCTGACCCAGTAGCCCTTGGCCACGGTACCTCCTGTGTTCGGAATGGATGATCAGAAGCATGCTCAGATCCATGGCCGGCGCGCTGTGGGTCAGCGAGCCGACGGAGACGGCGTCGAAGTCGGACGGCTTCGACCAACCGGCTGGGGCTGCGATCGGATGGGTCTCGGGTGAGCGTCGGCGGGCGAGGACGAGCCGGATTCCCGAAGCGGTCGACGATGCTAGCGTGTCGGAATTCGAAGCGTCAATCCTGGAGAGCTGGACATCCCGACATGGCAACACCCAGACCTGGCAATCCTGTTCGCGGCTCGACCACCGGCCGCCCCCTCATGGCCGCACTCGATCTGTTCGGGCGGCGGTGGAGTCTGCGCATCCTGTGGGAGCTTCGCGCGGGTCCGCTTGGATTCCGCCCCTTGCAGAAGCGGTGCGACGACATGTCCTCCAGCGTGATGCGGCAGCGCCTGACCGAACTGCTGGAGGCCCAGGTGATTCACCAACTACCGGACAGCCGCTACGAACTCACCCCGCTGGGACAGGAGGCGCGCCACACCCTGAACCCCCTCGCCCGCTGGGCGGAACGCTGGGCGGCCACGATCGACTCGCAAGGGGCGGACCACGCCGACGACCAGTCCGCCAGCCGCGTCCCACATCCGGACACCGAGGGCGACGGGACGCCGAAGAGGGACTCCGCGGACTGACGCCCCGCCTCGGATCGGAGGCGGGGTGGGACACCACATGGTCACCCCGCGACGCGGCAACGGGGCTCTACCGCCCCATCCACCCAGCGCGACAACTCAGCTAACCCATTGCCGGACAGCCTGACGTCAACAGCACGAGGACCCCGAGGCATGAAAACAGGCCACAGACTTAAGCCCGCGAATTCTGGCGCATCACACTGGCCTCAAGCCGTCTGGAGGAAGGGGTAGTCGGTGTAGCCCTCAGGGCCCTGTGTGTAGAACAGTTCCGGCCGCAGCTCGTTCTCGGGATGCCCGCCCTGCCAGCGCTCGACCAGGTCGGGGTTGGCTATCAGGGCCCGGCCCACGACCACGGCGTCGGCGTGGTCGGCCTCGATCCGCTGCATCGCCTCCTCACGGGTGGTCTGCCAGAGGAAGGCGCTGTTGACGATCAGCTTGCCGTCGAAGCGCTGTCGCAGCTCCTGCACCAGCTCGCCGCCCGGCTCTTTGTGCAGGACGGACAGGTAGGCCAGGCCCAGCGGGCGCAGCTGGTCCACCAGGGTGCCGTAGGTGGCCAGGACGTCGTCCCGGTCGGTCTCGAAGACACCCTGGCGGAGCCTCTCGGAGGTCATCTCCGGCGAGATCCGCAGCCCGACCCGCTCGGCGCCCACGGCCTCGGCGACCGCCGTGACCACCTCGACGACGAAGCGAGCCCGGTTCTCGGGGGAGCCGCCGTACTCATCGGTGCGCTGGTTGGCCCCCGGGTAGAGGAACTGGTGCAGCAGATAGCCGTTAGCGCCGTGGAGTTCCACGCCGTCCGCTCCCGCCTCGACGGCCCGGCGGGCCGCTGCGACGAAGCCCTCCAGGGCCTCCCGGGTCTCGGCGGTGGTCATCGCTTCCGGCACGGGGAAGGGCTGCTCGCCCTTCCCCGTGTACGGAATGTTGGCGTCGACGGCGATCGCGCTGGGGGCGAGGATGCGGCGGCCGCCGTTGATGTCGGGGTGTGTGGCGCGGCCGGCGTGCTGGATCTGCATGACGATGCAGCCGCCCTCGGCGTGCACCGCCTCGAACACCTTCTGCCAGCCGGCCGCCTGCTCGTCGGTGGCGATGCCCGGCCCGCCGACCCATCCCTGCGACGCATGGTCGGGGAAGGTGCCCTCGGTGATGATCATTCCGACGCTCGCCCGCTGCCGGTAGTACTCGACCATCAGGTCCCCGGGGATGCCGGAGGAACCGGCCCGCACCCGGGTCAGCGGTGCCATGACGATGCGGTTGGCGAGCGCCATCTTCCCGAGGGAGACCGGGGAGAAAAGCGAAGGGGCGGGCGAAAGTTCCGAGGTACTGACAGACATGGGTCTTCTTTCATGACTCGGTGGACAACGGGATGAAGGCCATCCCTTCCTCCATAGGAGCGGGTCGCGCGCACGTCACGCAGCAGGCTCGGTGCGAAGACCAGGAACAGGGCGATGACGGGCAGGTTGATCAGGAAGACCGAGCCCCACCAGAACCGTTCGAGCAGGAATCCCCCGGTCGAGGGACTGGTCTCGCGCGGCTCACCGGGGCGGCCCAGGCTCACCGATGCCCCATTCGCCGTTCTGGAATGCGAGGCGGCCGAGGGGTTCGCGTGCGTGGTCGGGTGCGCGTGCGTGGTCAGGTCAGAGGCTGATTGCGGGTGCGGTCCTTCGCAGCCACAGGTCGAGCGAGAGGACGAGCTCGATGGCTGAGCGTCCGGTGTTCGCGTGCTCGCCCTCGGGTGGGGAAACGGCGCGGCGGACGGCGTCCCGGTCGAGGAGCTGATGCACCGGGGCCGTGGAGTCGGAGACGACGTCCGCAAGGGTCCGGCGGAGTTCCGACATGTAGGCGGGGCTCTGCGTGACGGCGTAACTGGCCTTCTTGCGCTGGATGATGGCGTCGGGCACCAAGTCCCGTGCGGCCAGGCGGAGCAGGCTCTTCTCGCGCCCGTCGAAGGTCTTCATCGACCAGGGGATGTTGAACGCGTACTGCACGAGCCGGTGGTCGCAGAACGGCACGCGCACTTCGAGGCCGACGGCCATGCTCATCCTGTCCTTCCGGTCGAGCATCTCCGGAAGCCAGCGGGTGACGTGCATATGGCCGATCTCCCGCATTCTGCGTTCCAGGCCGCTTTCGCCCGGCAACCTGGGCACCTCGGCCAGCGCCTCTTGGTAGGCGTTCTTGGCGTGCGCTTCCATGTCGAGGTCGGCCCGCAGCTCCGGCGAGAGCAGGGTGAGGCGACTGGTGGCGGGATCCGCCAGGCTGAAGGTTTCGAGGCCCGCCCACGGGAACTGCGCGGCGTTCACGGCCTCGGGCCGGTGGAACCACGGGTAACCGCCGAAGAATTCGTCGGCGCCCTCGCCGGAGAGGGCGACGGTCGACTTGCCCCGGATGGCTCGGAACAGCAGGTACAGGGAGGTGTCGAGATCGCCCCAGCCGGCCGGGAGGTCGCGGGCGGCCGCGACGGCCTCACGGGTGCGCGGGTCCATTAACTCGGCGTCTTTCAGGACGAGGTCTGCATGGTCCGTGCCGACCTGGGCGGCGAGCAGCCGGGCGTACGGAAGGTCGGGCTCTCCGCGCAGTTCCGAGGCCTCGAACTCCGCCTCGCTTTCGAAGTCCACAGCGAAGGACGGGATACGGGCGCCCTGCGCCTGCATCGCGCGGGCCGCGATGGCCGTGATGAGACTGGAGTCCAGGCCGCCGGAGAGCAGGACGCACTGCGGTACGTCCGCGACGAGCTGCCTGCGGGTGGCGTCCTCCAGAAGGTCGCGGACCGTTGCGACCGTGGCGTCCAGGCTGTCGGTGTGTTCCTGTGCGGTGAGCGACCAGTACCGGTGGACCCGGCTCCCGTTGTCGCGAATGCGTACGAACGTGCCCGGTTCGACCTCGTGCAGATGTGCGTACGGGGTCCTTCCCGGCGTCCTGGTCAGCGAGAAGATCTCGCGCAGGCCGTCGATGCCGACGTCGCGACGGACGTCGGGGTGCGCGAGGATGGCTTTGGGCTCGGAGCCGAACAGCGCGCCCGCCGGGGTCGGTTGCCAGTAGAGGGGCTTGACTCCGAGCCGGTCGCGCACCAGCAGCAGTTCTTCCGTCCGCCCGTCCCACAGGGCGAAGGCGAACATGCCGTTGAGACGTTCGACGAAGGCGTCACCCCACTGTAGATACGCGCACAGGACGACTTCGGTGTCGCTCTTCGTCTCGAAACGATGTCCCTGCTGTGTGAGCTCGGTGCGCAGTTCCTGAAAGTTGTAGATCTCGCCGCTGTACGAGAGCGCGACCGTGGCCGCGGCGCCGTGGCCGGCGACGTCGCGCCGCATGGGCTGACGGCCACCGGGCAGATCGATGATCGCCAGGCGCCGGTGCCCCAGGAGGGCGTGCCGGCCCTGCCAGATGTCACCGGCGTCCGGCCCCCGGCAGCTCATCGTCTCGGTCATCGCGGCCACGGCCGTCCGATCCGCCGCGCCGAGGTCCCGGTCGAATCGAACTAACCCGGCAACACCACACATGACTTGTCCTTCGGTAGAGCGAGTACTAGATCCTGAAGAGGTTGTTCTGTGGACGGTGGTCGCGTCGCTCAACGACGCCAGGCCGACACGACTGCCACGGCCTGGTCGATGTTGAGGCGCGGGTCGCAGAGGGTGGTGTAGCCCAGCGGGTCGAGGAGGTCGTCGAGATGCGACTCGTCCGCCACACATTCACCGACGTTCTCCGGCGTGGCTTCCAGGTGCAGCCCCCCTGCGACCACGTGCTCTGCGGCGGCCACCTCTTGGAAGAGCTCCACTTCGCGCTTGATGCTGGTCAGCAGGCGGGTCTTGCGGCCCAACGGGCCGAGCTGAGTGTTGCCGTGCATCGGATCGCACAGCCAGATGACCGGATGCCCCGCGTCGCGGACAGCGGCCATCAACGGTGGCAGCCACTCCGCGACCCGATCCGCGCCCATCCGGGAGATGAGCGTCAGTCGGCCGGGCGTACGAGCCGGGTCCAGGACCGAACAGAGTTGAGTCAGCTCGGCGGGTGTCATCGTCGGACCGACCTTGCATGCCACCGGATTCTGGACCCGGGCCAGCAGCTGCACGTGTGCACCGTCCAGCTGGCGGGTGCGGTCCCCAATCCACGGCCAGTGCGTCGAGGACAGCAGCATGCCTCGCCGGCCCTGACGCAGCAACGGCAGCTCATAGTCCAGCACGAGGGCCTCGTGACTCGTCCACACAGGTGCCGCGGCCGGCAGACCCCAGGCGCCGCCGAGTCGGCGCAGGAATTCCGTTCCGGCGTGAGCGGCCCGGTAGCCGCTGAGCAGGCGCGCCGGATCCGGCTGGCGCAGCTGCGGATCGGGCTGCGGATCGTTGACCAAGTGGCCGCGGAACACCGGTATCTCGAGCTCTCCGTGCCGCTCCAGGTCGGCGGAGCGGGGCTTGGCGAACTGACCCGCGATCCGACCCACCCGCACCACGGACAGGCCGGTTCGGGCTTGCATCGCCCCGGCCAGCGCGTTGAGCATGCCAGCCTTGCGGCTGAGCACCTCGGGAACGCAATCCGCGGGGTCCTCGGCGCAGTCGCCCGCCTGCAGGATCTGCAGTCCGCCGGCCGCGACCTCGGCGAGGAGCAGCCGCAGATGGCGCACCTCGTCCCAGGTCACCAGGCCGGGCAATTCACTGAGTTCGCTGCTGAGCCGTTCAGCCAGACCGTGGTCCTTCCACCGCGGTTGCTGATGGGCCGGCAGAGTGCGAAGCCATTGACTCTCGCGCTCCGGATCCGAAGTGAAATCGGTTTCAACTGACGGTGTGAGGGTGAGAGGCGTAGTCACGAATTTGATCCCCCGGTTGGGAAGCTCGTCGCTCCGAAGTTGCGGACATTCCGCCGATGGCCAACCGGCACCTAGCCTGTTCCGGAAGGCGAAGGCGGACAGCTACTCAGGCGAACAGGAGGTCGCACACCAGATCGATGGGAACGGTCATACCGCGCGCCGATCTCCCGCTTCGAGGGGATCAGCGTGATCGATCCGGTATTTTCAATCGTAGGCGTTTCCAGCCATCTTGCGCTTGAATTCATCGCTGTGCTGGACGTACTCGGCGATCGTTCCGTCCGGACTCATGGCGCGCAAGTTGCGCCCTGAAGGAACGACCTTGATATCGTCGATGATCTTGACCCCAGTCTGGATGAAGTATGCGCGCACGGCGTCCAGGTCATCCACCAGACAGGTCAACTTGGTAGCCTCGAACCGCTCAGTGTCAGCCTTGTCTCCCGCGAGCAAGAGAACACTTCCGATCCCTACGATATCGAGCCTAAACTCCTCGTAATGAAATTCGTGGTGTGGACGGTCCACTCCCTGGAGTGCCATGTAGAACTTTTTACATGCTTCGAGTTCCGTCTTTCGAAGGTACGTCCTGTAAAAAGTTTTGACGATCTTCATGGCTACTCCCGACTCAAGCTATTGCTTGTTTCTTGTGTTGCATTTCACCGTCCTGACGGAGCACCGATCCAGGGTGGAAATGAACCGGACGTCACGGTGTCGCGCGAACAGGCGGGCGGCAAAGGCCCCTGGGCACGCGGAATCTGCTCACGCTCCAGGAAAGGACGCGACCGGGTCACCGCACCGCGGACGAGGCGGTGACTGGACCAACGCAGTGCCGCGCGGTGGGGCCGGCGACCGGCTGCCGTCGAGGGTCATGCCGAATTGGCGGCCCACAGCCACACATAGGTCGAGGGCCGCGGTGCGGGCCGGGTCCTGGTGATCGCTCTGGCTGACGCGCGCCGAAGCCACGTTCTTGTTCCGTAGGCGCAGGTCCACGGGAGCAACGATCCCAGCGCACGCTCAGTCAGCATCGTCCGCGCATGCACGATCGTCCCCGCCTCGGAGCAACGCGTCTGTCAGCGACGGGAGACGCTTCCACGTGCAAGACAACATGACGAATCTTTATCTTTCCCTACCGCCGCTGCGTCAGGAAATGGAACGCCTTACCGTTGAGAGTAATGGTCATGTGCATTCCCGATCCTTCTGTGGCCGCCCCCTGCGAGACGAGGTATGGCATGTGCCACTGGTACTGCACGAGGGTTCCCTTTTCCGGAAGGAAGTCCGACCCGTCGTACCGCGAGACGTCGCCGTAGTTGTTGACGCCGAATCGACGGGGGTGCGTGCCTATCCACGGAAACACATCCGCGCCGGCTCGTGCGAAGTCCTCCGGCGTCTCCAACTCCGCGACGGCCTTCTCCGCTTCGACCGCCAGCTCCTTGTAGTAGTCGCGAATCTGATTACCACTGCTCCGTCCGACCGCCTCGCGCGGAACGAACAGGAACATGAGATGGTTTCCGAAGGGAAGGCTTGCGCCGTACGAGGCGTTCTTCATCACGAGAAGGTTCTCGCTGGACCTCTTCTGGAACTCCGCCTTGACCATGTCGAGAAATGAACCGATCTTCCCAGCGGGCTCGACGGTCTCTCGAAGCGTCCAGGGCATGAGCCGCACCGTTTCGTTCTCATCAACGGACGGCTTCCTCGGGGGGAGGTACTGCTCCAGGTCAGCGGTCTGCAGTTGAAGCTCCACTATTGTCTCCGCGATGTGGAACCGGTCCTCGCCCGCCTTCATGGTGCTCATCAACGCCTGGTGGAAGCGGAAGCACCTGTAGCCGTCCTGTATCGACATGGGGAAGGCTGTAAAAATCCCCTGGATGTTGGGGTTCGACTTGTACGTGACGGACATCAACAGGAAGCCGTCGTAGTAATTGGGGTACTCGTCGAGCACGATCCCCTGAAAGGATTCGACCGAGAATTCTTCCGGACTTTCGAACTCCCGCTCGATCAAATGACACTTCGAAAAGAGCGGGTTCTCGTCGAAGAAGTGACCGACTGCGTCTCGAAAATCGTCGAGCGAAAAAGGCTGCTCGACGCTGTACGTTGAAAGCGCCGGGTAGAACTGCGCCACATTAAGAGGGCGCGGGAAAGCCATCAGGTTGAGACGGATCATTTTGTCGGCCATCGACAAAGGCATGCCTGATCACTCCGATAGACAGGTGCGAGGGGTGCTGGAAGACGTTTCGGTCCGGGGGTCCGGCGAAGTCGCGAAAAAATGTCCGAGTCGGTGGCGCCGCTGAACGCCATTCTCGGCCCACCGGCGGGGAGCTGTACTGCTGTTCCATCAGCAGCTCGTCCGCGGTGCGGTCACCCGGCCGCGTCCTCCCCCGGAGCGTGAGCAGATTCCGCGCGCCAGGTGCACCCGTCGCCCGCCTGTTCGCACGACACCGTAACGTCCGGTTCCACGTAGCGGGTGGCGATGGCGGTGTGGAGTTTCTGGCAGTACCCGCACGGTGACTTGAACGTCAGGACGACGCCGGCGCGGGCAGCCTTTTTGCGGTACCGGAGGATCCCGCAGTCGGCGTTACGCAGGACGGTGCCCGAGGGCTGAGGCTCGGTGGACACCGCCGAGTCGTACAGCAAGAGCTGACGTTGCATCCGGTTCATGAAGTGATCGGTAGCCGATACCCCGTCGGGCCGTTGCGCTCGCAGCAGGTCCGCGGTGATGCGGGAGTTCGCCTCTATCCATCCGGCCAGGCCTTCTTCGCCGTGCTCTCCCAGGACGAACTCTTCCGCGGCCGCCTGGGCCTCGAAGTACCGCTGGCGCCACAGGTCGACCTTCTCCGCCGGGTCGAGAGGAGACGTTTCATCGGTCATGGTCCGCGTCCTTCCCGGTGGCGTTGTCCAACTCGGCGAAGACCTCCTGGGCGACGCGCAGTCCGTTGTTGGCGACCGGCCAGCCGCCGTAGTAGGCGAGCTGAATGATCACTTCGACGATCTTCTCCCGCGACATCCCGAGGTTGAGGGAGGCACCGATGTGGCCCCGCAACTCCCAATCGGTCCGCGCCAGCGCGACCGCGGTCAGTGCGACCAGTTCGCGCTCCTCGAGGCTCAGGTGCGGGCGGGCCCAGATCTCACCGAACAAATGCTCGACGGTGATCTGCAGGAACTCCGGGTAGTTACCCGGGCGCGGTTCGCGGCCGAAGACCTCCTTGAAGACGGCTTCGCCCCGCTCGCGCCGGACAGACGGCTCATTCATCGGTCAACTCCTCCATATTGGGGCGCCACGGCTGGCTGCTGTCCTCGGCCCATCACAGGACGATGCTGATCTTGCCGTGCTCGTACAACGTCTCGTGGTCGAGCACCACGACCCGCCTCCGGATCCGGAACGACTCGCCGTCGGGGACGAGTTCGAACCGATACTTTCCGACGTAAGCGTCGGAGCGCCCGTGTCCGAAGCGGTATACGACGACATTCGCCGCCACCTCGAGGTAGCTGCCCTGATCAGCCAGGATCTCCACATTGCTGATCATGCGATTCGTTCGCGACCGCGGGTCCTCGCACCACACCTCACCATTGAGGATCTGCTCGATCCGCTGGCGAAGCCGGGCAGCATCGTCGGCGATGAGCCCGAGCGCGTCGGCCGACTCGCCGCGGACGTCGGTAGCCGGCACCACGTAGCGGACGTCGTCGGTCAGCATCTCGTCGTACCACTCGCGCAGACGCCACTCGTCGAGCAGCCGAGCCTCACGGAAAAGGAACTGGCTCACCCGGTGGTACAGCCTCACCTGGGCTGCATCGTCGACTATCAGTTCGCTGGTCATTTCTTTTCTGCCCCTTGCAACTCGGCCTGGTGAGCGACCTCGAAGTGACCGTCGTCGCCGTGCATCATCCGGTCCCACTGCCGCCAGAATTCGCGGGCAGGGAGCTCGTCGGTCGTCTCGGGGATCTCCTTGTTCATACCGCGTGACAGATCCGAGTAGCGCACCGTGCGATTGAGATAACCTCGCTGGCACGACTCGACGATCTCGATGTCGTCGGGAGTGGCGAAGCCGGCGGGACCGAGGAACGTCAGGTAGTGACTCTTGCGGAGTTCCCTGATCTCCGGATCTTCGTCCTTGGGGGCCAGCGCAACCGAGGTGATGGACATCCGGTCGACGCCGACCGGGTCGATCTTGCGAATCGTGAGCGCAATCGCGTCGATGATCATCAAGTTGGGGAAGATCATCAACGCGCGATTCATGCCGGTGATCCGTTCGGCGCGTTCGGCGCCGAACTTCTCCACGAAACGTGCGGCGGTCGCCTCCATCCGCGGCCGGAGCTCGGGATCGAACATCGGCGTCCAGTGGGCGAGCGGGCGGGCTGCGGCCGGCGGCAGCTCGTTGGCTCCATGACCGAGGCCGAGGGCGCGGCCGAAGCCACCTCGTCGTCGTGGTGGCACCGACCCGAGCGACTGCATGTAGCTGACGTAACGCTTGTGCAGTGCCCGGAAGTGGTAGATGTCGACGCTGTTCTCCATCATGAGCTTCCAGTTGGCCTGAGCCCCGTGGAGTTGCGCGCCTTGGATCACCTCCATCCCGGTCTCGGACTGGTCGGCGACCAGATCGATGTACTCCGTGGCTCCCGCCAGGTACTCGGTCAGGGTGCGCGGCTGCTCCGGATCGAAGGTGACGAAGACGAAACCGCGGTAACTGTCACTACGGTGCTTCGCCAGGCCGAAGTCCGCCTTCCGGAAGCCCGGCCCGTACCCGTCCGGAATCGGAACCCCGGTCAGTTCGCCCTTGTTGGAGAACGTCCAGTCGTGATACGGGCACCGGAACGATTTGACCTGCCCGGCTGGCTGCGAGCAGAGCAGAGCCCCGCGGTGAGTGCAGCTGTTGGCGAACACCCGGATCACCCCGTCGGACCCGTGCGACATGACCACCGGGCGCCCGCCGACGTCGCGTGCCACGAAGGAGCCCGGCTCGGGCACCTCCGATTCGTGCCCGACGTACAACCAGCAGCGATCGAAGATCTTGGCCATCTCCTGCGCGGCCACGTCGTCGTCGGTGTAGGCACGGCGATCCACCCGGAACGAGAGGCGCTCGAGATCATCGACGACAATCGGGTCGTCCACCGGCCGCTGTAGTTCGGTCGTCACTGCTCCCTCTTTCGCTGTAATTTCTGGGCGGTTCTGACGACCACCTCGGCCGTGCGTGCGGCGGCATCGCCTCACTCCGACGGCACGGCGCACACCCGGCCCCGACGTGTGTCTGACCAAATGCACCAGTGCGGGGATGTAAAAACCAACCACCGGGGGCCGTTCACAACTCTGCAGCCCTCCTGAGTGGCGGATTGCAACCACGGGAAGATTGTCAGATCGTCAAGTCGGCCGTACATAGGCCTTAAGACCCATCGCTGGCTGTCGCTATGCTTCGACGCCCGCCGACAGCCCCATAAGCACGGTTTTTGCCGAGGCGCCGACGAAGGCCAGGTCACGAACGTAATCGGCCGCCTATAAAGCCCGGATCCTGCAGGAGTACGCGTCACTCAACAAGGCAGGTAGGGGCGTTCTGCTGCGCCGCGAGGGCCTCTGCACGTCGCTGATCGCGGCGTGGCGTTCCCGGCGTGACGCGGGGGCTCGTGAGGCTCTGGCCAAGCCGGTCGGGCGGTGATCGAGGTGCAGGGAAAACTCTCCGCGCTGCTGGGGCAACTCGCGACCGGCAGCCCGAGCAGCGGGAGCGAGCCGACACCGTGATCGACGAGGCGATCACCGAGCTGACCGGGCTGCTCGGCTCGGTCCGGGGCGCCTGGCACACTCCACATGACGTCCACCACGGACACACCCACGCCGTCGACGCCGTCCGCGCCGAGGTCCTGACCGCCGCCGGGAACAACCCACCCAGCCGCGACCAGCAAGAACGCCGACTCAAAGATTCTCGGACCAACTGCCGCCAAAATCTTGGCAGCTACCTGCCTAATCTTGATAGCTACCCCCCTCTCCCGAGTTCGATCTCGATACAGTCGGCGTGGTTACTACCGGGCCTGGGGCCTCCTCTCGGAGCCGACCGGGCGCGGAACCGTCCATTCGACCACGGGGGAAAGAAGACACGGATGGCTGCGCAAAATAGCGACCGCACACACCCTCTGACCGAACAGCAGACAGATATCCTCGTCGCTCAGGACTCGACGGCGACGCGCCCGCGTCCGCGACGAGCAGAGGCTCGTACCACCCGCGCTCCTCAGGGGAGAGTGACGATCGATCGCGGCGGTGAACCGGCTGGCGAGAAGTCTCCCTCCAGCGCCCTGACACCGCGCCAGCTCGAAGTTCTCGCCCTGCTGACCGACGGCATGACGGACCGCCACATAGCTCGGGCACTCGGTATCACGGAGAAGACCGTCAAGAACCACATGCAAGCGATCTTCGCCCGGCTCAACGTGTCCGGTCGGACCCAGGCCGCGGTCTACGCGGTTCGGCACAACCAAGCGGCATGACGGCTGCTGCCCGGCCGTCACCGCGCCGGGCAGCAGTGGCACCATCGCGCCCGTTCCCTACGGCGCTGGTCAGGGCCGATGCATGCCTCGCGGCGTCGGCCTACAGTTCGAGATGGCCGCGGCGCGAGCCGGCCGGACGGCGCCGATCAGCAGGGAAGGAACGGTTCGAGGCATGGCGCAGCGCGTTCTCGTCACCGGCGGGGCCGGTTTCATCGGATCGAACTATGTGCGCTCGCTCCTGGGCGGGGCGTATCCGGGGTGGGAGGACGCCGAGGTCACCGTCCTGGACAAGCTCACCTACGCGGGGAACCCGGCCAACCTGGCGCCGGTCGGGGGCCGGCACACGTTCGTACGCGGCGACATCTGCGACGCCGGACTGCTCGCCTCGCTGGTCCCCGGCCACCGGGTGGTGCTCAACTTCGCGGCGGAGTCGCATGTCGACCGCTCCATCGCCCGTGCGGACGAGTTCGTGCGGACCAATGTGCAGGGTGTCCAGACGCTGATGCAGGCGTGTCTGGACGCGGGCGTGGAACGGGTCGTCCAGGTATCGACCGACGAGGTGTACGGGAGCATCGACGAGGGCTCCTGGGAGGAGTCGGCACCGCTCGCGCCCAACTCGCCCTATGCGGCCGCCAAGGCGGGCGGCGACCTGATCGCCCTCGCCTACGCCCGCACCCACGGCCTGCCGGTGTCGATCACGCGCTGCGGCAACAACTACGGGCCGTACCAGTATCCGGAGAAGATCATCCCGTTCTTCGTGACCACCCTGCTCGACGGGGGTTCGGTGCCGCTCTACGGGGACGGGCGAAACGTCCGCGACTGGATCCATGTGGACGACCACTGCCGAGGCATCCACACCGTCGTCGAGCACGGCCGGCCCGGGGAGGTCTACCACATCGCGGGCACCGCCGAGCTGACCAACAACACGCTGACCGAGCGCCTGCTGAAGGCGGTGGGTGCCGACTGGGGCCGCGTCGAGCGGGTCGCCGACCGGCCGGGCCACGACCGCCGCTACTCCCTGTCGGACGCCAGGCTGCGCGGCCTCGGCTACGCGCCCGGCATCTCGTTCGAGGACGGTCTCGCCGCCACCGTCCAGTGGTACGTCGACCGGCGCGACTGGTGGGAGCCGCTCAGGACACCCCGCACCGACGCCGTGGCGTAAGCGGGCGACACACAAGCCATGATCGCCGTTCAACGCCGTTGATATCGTGGGCAGTTGATGCTGTGATCACGAACGACCGCAGGCGAGGGACAGAACCGACCTATGGCATCGAGCACGTTCAGCATCGGCGGCGAGCGCACCGTTCGGCGGCTGGGGTTCGGGGCGATGCGCCTGCCCACCGCTCCCGGACCGGCCCGGGAGACCTCCCTCGCCGTGGCCCGGCGCGCCGTCGAGCTGGGTGTCACGCTGATCGACACCGCGCATCTGTACGGGTGGGGTGCCAACGAGGAGCTGCTCGCCGAGGCGCTGTACCCCTACCCGGACGACCTGCTCGTCGCGACGAAGGTCGGGATCGCACCGCCGACCGCCGACCGCGAAGCGGCGGCCCACGGCCGGCCGGAGTTCCTGCGGGAGCAGGTCGAGGAGGGCCTGCGCCGGCTGCGGGTCGAGCGCCTCGAACTCCTCCAGCTCCATCGCATCGATCCGCAGGTGCCGCTCGCCGACCAGCTCGGGGCGCTGCGGGAACTCCAGCTCCAGGGGAAGATCGGCCATCTCGGGCTGTCCGAGGTCACCGTCTCCGAGCTCGAAGCGGCCCGGAAGATCATCGACGTGGTGAGCGTGCAGAACCGCTACAGCATGCTCGATCGCGAGCACGAGGCCGTGCTCGACGCCTGTGCCGCGGCGGGCATCGCCTTCCTGCCCTGGCGGCCGGTCCACCCCTCGACGACCTCGGCGGCCGACGAGATCGCCGCCGTGGCGGCCGAACTCGGCGCCACGGCGGCACAGGTCTCGCTCGCCTGGCTGCTCGACCGCTCGCCGGTCGTGCTGCCGATCCCCGGCACCGGCTCGATCGACCACCTGGAGGAGAACGTCGCCGCGGCGGACCTGCGGATGACCAAGGATCAGTGGCAGCGGCTCGACCGGCTCCAGCCGCAGTGAGCAACGCCGCGCCGGCCCTCCGGCCCAGGGCCCGTCCGACCTTGACCCATCGGACCGGCCCTAGGCCGGTCTACCTGCCGATCTCCCAGGCGAAGGGCGGGAGTTCACGGGCCCTGGAGTAGATGTCCAGGGCGTGGTGCGCGGGGACGAAGGGGTGGACGCGGGCGCCTTCGAGGCCGGCCAGGAGGCGGGCGCAGTGCTGGACGCAGCCGGCGACCTCCTTTCCGTGCCGGTCGACGATGGTGGCGGCGTCGTGCGGCCCCTCGCACGGGGCGGGGTCCTTGGCGGCGGCGGCCGGGCAGCGGCGGTGGCGGCGTGCCGGCGGCGCGGCGCTCTCGCCGGCCGGCGGGTGCGGGATGGCGGCGTCGAACGGCTGGTTCATGCGCATGTCCCCCTGGTGCGGCGGTACGGGCCGTAGCGGTGCCGGTGGCTCGATCGCGTCGGTCCCGGCTCCCAGGACAGTGGTGCTCGGTGCGGGCGACGTCCATGCCGCCTTGGGGAAGACCTGGACCGATCGTCAGCTGTTCATGGGAATGGCGGGCGGCTTCGGGTCCGGGCGGGGGACGGCGTACGGCTCCAGGAGCAGGGCGAGGGCAAGCAGGGCGGCGGCCAGGAACCAGCCGGCGAGGACGTCGACGGGCCAGTGGACGCCCAGGTAGACGCGGGTGAGGCCGACCCCGGCGGCCCAGACGGCGAGCACCGCGCACCAGGTGCGGGCGACCGCGGGGCGGGCGCGGCGCGCGATGCCCCAGGCCAGGATCCCGGCCACCAGCGCCGCGGTGGTGGCGTGGCCCGAGGGGAAGGCGTAACCGGAAGCGGCCTGGGCCCAGTCGGTGACCGGTGGGCGGGGGCGGATGAGCAGCCGCATCAGGCCGAAACGGATCGCCTGGCCCACGGCGAGGACGACGACGGCGCAGGCGACCGCGCGGATCCGGCCGAGCGTGCCCCGGCCGGCCAGCAGCCCCCCGAGCGCGGCCGCCAGATACGGGATCGGGCCGCTCCCGGTGTCCGTCAGCGCACGGGCCAGCGACAGCGCCGGCTCCCCGTGGTGCGCCACGGACCAGCGGACGGCGGCCCGTTCGGGGGCGAAGGGGGCGCCGTGACGTACGGAGACGATGACGGCCGCGGCGGCGAAGAGCGCCGCGCAGACCGCGGCGACGGCGAGCAGCGGGCCGGTACCGGGGCGCGGGCCCGGTACCGGACGCGGCTGCGGCTCCGCCACCGGACCCTGCCCCGGCGCCGTCACCGCGGGGCCGCCTGGGGGTGCGGCCGAGTGGTGCGGACGGTGGGGCCGGCGGGCGGATTCAGGGCGCCGCAGGGCGCGGGCGGCGCGCCGGCGCCGAGGCCGCCGACGGACCGGGCGGCGCCCGTGAGCGGGCCCCTCACCTGCGCGGATGTGGCGGCTGCGGCCATGTCGGTGGCCCCTCCCATAATGGGTTGCGGGCCTGTCGAGCGGCCGGCCCGACCGACTACAGCCCCGTAGACGGTCTACGGCACTGTAGACGACGAACCGGTGAAGGGCCTTCCATGTCGGAGACATCACCCGCCCAGCGGCGCCCCTCGGGCGAGCTGGAGGCGAGCGTGCTCGCGGCGCTCTGGGCGGCCGAGGGGCCGCTGAGCCCCACCGAGGTGCAGAGCGCTCTGGGCGGCCGGCTGGCCCGCACGACCGTGACGACGATCCTGACCCGGCTGCACGACAAGGGTGCGGTCTCCCGCTCCCGGGTCGGCCGCGGCTTCGCGTACTCGCCCATACAGGACTCCGCGGGGCTGACCGCCCGGCGGATGCGCAGCGAGCTGGACAAGCAGGACGACCGCGGCACCGCGCTCGCCCGCTTCGTCTCCCAATTGACCGATGAGGACGAGCAGTTGCTGCGCTCCCTGCTGGAGGGGGCCAAGGACGCCGGTCCGGCGGGCCCGGGTGCCGGGTCCGGGTCGGGCCCCGGGGGCGCGCCGTGATCGTCGCCGTGTGGATTCCGCTGCTGGTGCCGCTGGTCGCGGTGCCGGCCGCCCGCCGGCTGGCCGAGTCGCTGCCGCCGCGCACCGCGGCCTGGCTGCTGGCCGGCTGCTCCCTCGCCCTGGCCGGCTGCACGACCGTGGCACTGGGCCTGCTGCTGGCCGCCGGAGCGCTGCGGCTGCCCCCGGTCGCCGCCCTGGGCCATCTCTCCCTGCCGCTGCTCGGCGGCGATCCCGCCGTGTCGATCCCCGCGGCCTGCCTCGCCGGCGCGCTGCTCGCCCTCTGCGCGATCGCCGTCGCGGACCGCGCCCGCCGGCACCACACCGAGCTGCGCACGGCCCGGCGGGCCACCGACGCCCACCCCGTCCGCGGCGACCTGTGCGTGCTCCCGGACGCCGCGCCCGACGCGTACGCCCTGCCGGGCCGGCCGGGCCGGGTGGTGGTCACCGACGGCATGCTGCGGGCGCTGGAACCCGCCGAGCGGGAGGCGCTGCTGGCCCATGAGCGCGCCCATCTCGCGGGGCGGCACCATCTCTTCCTGCTCACGGCCGCGCTCGCCGCGGCCTGCCATCCGCTGCTCCGCTCGCTGCGCGCACCGCTCGGCTATGCGCTGGAGCGCTGGGCGGACGAGTCGGCGGCCCAGGTGGGCGACCGCCGGGTCACCGCCCGCGCCATCGGCCGCGCCGCCCTCGCCGCCCGTCCCTACGCCCCGGCGCCGCACCGCCCCCGCACGCTCCTCGCCGCCACGGCCGGCCCCGTGCCGCGCCGGGTCGCCGCCCTGCTGGCCCCCGGCCGCCCGCCCGGCCACCCTCCGATACGGACCGGCCCGCGCGGCCGCCGGCTGATCGCCGCGGCCCTGCTCGTCTGCGTCTCCCTGTCCGCGGCCGCCGCCCTGGACGCCGCCGCCGACCTGCACGAGACGGTGGAGGTGGCCCAGGCCCAGCCGGCCCAGGGGCAGTCGGCCCAGGGGCAGTCGACGGCGCGCTGAGCGGCGACCGGGGCACAGCCCGCTGCCCGGTCGCTCCGACACCCGGTCACCTCCGGATGCTCCGCGCCGCCGGCGGCGGACCGGTCCGGGGGCGCGCGCCCGCGCCGACCCCCGTGCCCGCCCCCTTCCCTCTGCCCACCGTGAAGCCCAGGACGGCGCCGCCGCCCGGGCGGTGGGTGACGAAGGCATGGCCGCCGTGGGCGGTGGCGATCTCGTGGACGATGGCCAGGCCCAGACCGGAGCCGGGCAGGCCGCGTGCGGCCGGAGACCGGTAGAAGCGGTCGAAGACCCGGGTCAGGTCGGCCTCCGCGATGCCGGGGCCGCGGTCGAGGACCTCGATACGGGCGCCGGTGACCACGACCTCGATCGGCTCCGTCCCGCCCGCGTCGAACTTCGCGGCGTTCTCCAGCAGATTGCTCAGCGCCCGGTTCAGCGCGGCGGACCGCCCCTCCACCACCGCCGGACGCAGGCTCCGTACGGTGATCTCGCGGCCGGTGCGACGACGGGCCGAGGCCGCCGCCTTGTGCGCGACCTCGGCCAGGCACACCTCGGACAGCGGATCGTCGGCGCGCTGTCCGGCCGCCAGGTCGACCAGTTCGTTGACCAGACCGCTCAGCTCCCTGGCCTCGCCCGCCAGGTCGGTGAGCAGCTCCTCTCGGGCGTCCGGCGGCAGCTCGTCGAACCGCTTGAGCAGCGAGATGTTGGTGCACAGCGAGGTCAGCGGGGTGCGCAGCTCATGGCCGGCGTCCTGGACGAGCCGCTGCTGGTCCTGCACGGCGCCGGCCAGCCGCCCGAGCATGTCGTCGAAGGCCCGCCCCAGCCGGGCCACCTCGTCGCGCCCCGCCACCGGCACCGGGACGTCCAGCCGCCCGTGCTCGGCCACGCTCTCGGCGACCGAGGTCAACCGCACCAGCCGGCCGGTGATCCGGCGTGCCAGCCACCAGCCGGCCGCACCGGACAGCGCGATGACCGCGGCCGCCAGCAGGGCGGTGCGGTGCTGGAGCGCGGAGAGCAGTTCCTCGGTCCCACTGGACTTCCGGGCGACCTGGACGGCCCCGCGGCCGCCGCCGAGCGCGACGGTCGCGACGTGGTACTCCCCGTCGCCGAGGTCCGCCTCGCGCCCGGTGTGCGCGCCGGCCCGCTCGTCCATGGCGATCCGGCGCTCCGCGGCGCCGACGGGCAGGGCCGGGCTCCCCGGCTCCACGATCCGGCCGCCGGCGCCCAGGATCTGCACCTCCGTACGGGTGGGCCGGGTGAGGTCGTCGCGCGGCCCGTCGCGGTCGGGGCGGGAGCCGGCGTAGTCGCCGGGCCCGTACGGCTTCTCCCGGACCTGTGTGCGCAGATCCCGTACGACCTCGGAGAACACCGACTTCTCGTCCACCCGCACCAGCCGGGCCGCCGCGTCGTAACTCAGACCTCCGACCAGCACGCTGACCGCCGCGGCCCCGGTGGCGAACGACACCGCGAAGGCGGTGCGCAGACTGGCGGGTTCACGGGTGCGCGGCCAGCCGGCCGGACGGCCGTGCCGCCATGGTCGGGACACCTCAGTCCGCCCGCAGGACGTAGCCGACACCGCGCACGGTGTGGATCAGCGGCCGGCTGCCCGGGACGTCGACCTTGCGCCGCAGATAGCCCACGTACACCGCGAGGTTCTTCGAGCCCGGCCCGAAGTCGTAGCCCCAGATCCGGTCGTAGATCGTGGAGTGGTCCAGCACGGTCCCGGCGTTCCGGGCGAGCAGCTCCAGCAGTGCGAACTCGGTCCGGGTCAGCTCCAGCTCCCGCCCGCCGCGCCAGGCGCGGCGCGAGGGTCCGTCGATCCGCAGATCGGCCGCCTCGACGATCCCGCCGCCGGGCGCCGGGGCATCCGCCGCCCCGCCTGCCGCCGCCTCGGTGCCGGCGGCGGCCTCGGCGTCGTCGGGCGCGTCGGCGCCGCCCTCCGCCCGCGCCGCCGTCCGCCGCAGCAGCGCCCGCAGCCGGGCGAAGACCTCCTCGACCTCGAACGGCTTGACCACATAGTCGTCGGCCCCGGCGTCCAGACCGGCGATCCGGTCCGCCGTCCCGGCCCGGGCGGTGAGCATCAGGATCGGGGTGCGGTCCCGTTCGGCCCGCAGTGCCTGGCACACCTGCAGCCCGTCGATGCCCGGCATCATCACGTCCAGCAGGATCACGTCCGGCCGCTCGCGGTGCGCGGCGGCGAGCGCCTGGATGCCGTCGGCGACGGCGGTGACCTGATACCCCTCCAGGGTCAGGGCGCGCGCCAGTGCGGTGCGGATGGGCCGGTGGTCCTCGGCGAGCAGTACGGAACGGGTCACCCGGCAAGTCTGCCAAGGGCCCAGGGGCGCGGTGCGGGCCGGGCGCGGCGGCACCGGTCCGCGGCCGGCCGAAGCCGCCGGCGGATTTCCTCCGCACCCTCAATACGCCTGTGCCGTAAGGAACTTCCCGACCACGATCTGGCGTCCTGACTGGCGAGCATGCTGAACTGCTGGAACGAACTGGACGGCACGAACGGGAACAAAACCGCATCGCACGGGGCACACAGAACGTAACGCAGAGACCAGTTCGACCAGTTGGCGCTTCGAATCCGCAGGTCCGATCGGCAGGAGGCCGTTCATGCTGCACGGTGTCGATGTCAGCTCCTACAACACCTCGTATTCCACGGAGGGACTGGACTTCGTTTTCGTCAAGGCCACCGAAGGCCGTTCCTACATCAATCCGCACCAGAACGGTCAGGCCGCAAAGGCCCGTAAAGCAGGCTGCGTGGTCGGTTTCTACCACTTTCTGTGGCCGGGAAATATCGCCGCCCAGGCCCGGTATTTCGTCGAGAAGTGCGCGTCGGTCCAGGGCGACATCCTGGCCTGCGACTGGGAGCGCACCGGCGAGGGCACCTATGCGAGCAATGCACAGAAGGACCAGTTCCTGGTCGAGGTGAAGAAGCTCCGCCCCACGCACCGCGTGATGCTCTACTGCAACCGCGATTTCTGGCTGAACCACGACACCACCTCCTACGCGGCCGACGGCCTGTGGATCGCCGACTACGTCTCCGCCGGGCACCCCCGGATCAAGGCGAAGTGGCGCATCCACCAGTACACCGACCGGCCGCTGGACAAGGACGTGGCGGATTTCTCCAGCAAGGCCGCCCTGAAGAAGTGGGCGCACCCGGCATAATTTCCTACCGGCACGCGGATTCACGTCATCCAGGAACCGCGCGTACGCACCAGGCAACAGGCCGTGCCGCACACCACGCGGCACGACGGGAGAACAAGAGGAGCAAGTCGTGAGCGACCCGGCGTCCAAGGCCCTGCAGCAGGAGATCGCCCGGGATCTCCAGGTGACCGCGTCCTTCGACGCCGAGCAGGAGATCGAGCGCCGGGTGGCCTTCCTCACAGAGCGGCTGACCTCCACGGGCCTGCGCTCGCTGGTGCTGGGGATCAGCGGCGGCGTGGACTCCACGACCACCGGCCGGCTCTGCCAGCTGGCCGTGGAGCGGGCCCGCGCCTCCGGGCACGAGGCGACGTTCTACGCGATGCGGCTGCCGTACGGCGTCCAGGCGGACGAGAAGGACGCCCAGCGGGCGCTGGAGTTCATCCGCGCCGACCGGGAGCTGACCGTCGACATCCGCCCGGCGAGCGACGCGGCGCTGCAGGCCGCGCTGGACGGCGGACTGACCTTCCGCGACGCCCACCACCAGGACTTCGTCCAGGGCAACATCAAGGCCCGCCAGCGCATGATCGCGCAGTACGCGGTCGCGGGTGCCCACGACGGCCTGGTCGTGGGCACCGACCACGCGGCCGAGGCGGTGTCCGGGTTCTTCACCAAGTTCGGTGACGGCGCGGCCGACGTCGTACCGCTGACGGGGCTCACCAAGCGCCGGGTGCGCGCCGTGGCGGCCGTGCTGGGCGCCCCCGGGGAGCTGGTGACGAAGGTGCCGACCGCCGACCTGGAGACGCTCGACCCGGGCAAGCCCGACGAGGACGCGCTCGGCGTGAGCTACGACCAGATCGACGACTTCCTGGAGGGCGAGCCGGTCGAGGCCACCGCCTTCGCGGCCATCGTCCGCCGCTACCGCCTCACGGAGCACAAGCGGGCCCTGCCGATCGCGCCCTGAGACGTGGGTGCGGGACGCCTGGTCGCCTGGTGGTCCACCGGCGACCGGGCGCCCCACCCGACATGTCATGAGCCGGCAAGGGGACGGTCACCGTCGCGGTGCTAAATCATGGGCCGGGGCGGGCATGCATGCGGCCATGGGAAGCCGCGAAGTGAGATCGAAAGATCAACTGTCAGTGGGTCCGCCTACGCTCCAGGACATGGGTTACGCAAACCTGCGCGAACTCCAGACCGCGCTGACCACCGCCTCCGACCTTGCCTCCGCTCTGCAGTCCGCGCCGACCCGGCAGGGCGCGGACCAGCTCGTCGACGTCCTCCGGCAAGCGCTGACCGCCGCCAGCTCGCTGGGCGCCGAGACCGGCCCGACCGGCTGCGCCCTCCATCCGGGCGGCGCGGTCGACCCGCTGTACGGCGATCCGGAGGACCCCCTCCCGCCGGGATACGGCAAGTGCCTGCTCTGCAACGACCGCCGGCGCCGGGCCGACGCCCACCACCCGCACATCCGGCCGCACCCCCGCCCGCACCCGCGCTGGCGGCGGCTCAGCGCCTAGGGGGTGTCCCCCGCCGCTCGGACGCCCCCGCGGCCGGGCGGGGCTACCATCCGCGCATGCGACCTGCCACATACAGCGATGAGGACCTTGAACAGCACTCCCTGCGCCGACGGGTGCCCGACGACGGGCAGCGGTCCGGGTTCGAGCACGACGTGGACCGGATCCTGTACTCGACGCAGTGGCGGGCGCTGGCCGGCAAGAGCCAGGTCGTGGCGAGCGCCGAGCTGGGCGCGTACCACACCCGGCTGACGCATTCGATGAAGGTCGCCCAGCTCGGCCGCCGGATGGCGGAGCGGCTGGAGCGCCGGTACGGCGGCCCCAACCCGGCGCTCGTCGAGGCGGCGTGCATGGCCCATGACATCGGCCATCCGCCCTTCGGGCACGCCGGCGAAATGGCGCTGCGCACCACGATGGACGAGCTGCACTTCGCCGACGGCGTGCTGGACAGCTTCGAGGGCAATGCCCAGACCCTGCGGGTGCTGACCTTCCTCGCCGCCCACAAGTACCCGGGCCATCGCGGACTGCATCTGACCCGTGCCTGCCTGGACGCCGCCACGAAGTACCCGTGGGAGCGGGCACCGGTCGACCAGGATCCGGCGCGGCATGTGAAGTGGGGCGTGTACGTCGCCGACCGGGAGGCGTTCTCCTGGGTGCGGGCCGGCCGCACGGATCTCGCCGTACCGGTCGAGGAGCAGGTCATGGACTGGGCGGACGACGTCACCTACGCCTGCCACGACGTCGAGGACTTCTACCGCACGGGACTGATCCCGCTGGCCGCGCTCTTTCCGCCGGACGGTGCCGCGGGCGGCGAGACCGAGCGGGAGACCCGCCGCTTCCTGGACTATGTGCAGGCCAAGCGGGCGCGGTCGGGTGAGGCCTTCGACCGCGAGGCGGCGCTGATGCTGATGGCGGACATCGGCAAACGGCTCGCGGTGCCCGCCCCGTACAGCGGCAGCCAGGAGGACGCGGTCGCGGTCAACCGCCGCACCGCCGATCTGATCTCGTACTTCACCCGGGGGATCGAGCTGGAGGTGGGCGGCGCGGCGGCGATCCGCTACGGGGCGCGGCTGGTGATCCCGCCGGAGCGGCGGGCCGCCTGCGATCTGCTCAAGGAGCTGGTGTGGTGCTATGTCATCGACCGGCCCGCGCTGGCCACCCAGCAGCACGGCAAACGACGGATCGTCGGCGAGCTGCTGCGCTGGAGCCATGACGCCCCCGAACTGCTGCCGCCGGACCGCGCCGAGGAGCTGGCGCTGCACGGCGACCGGCTGCGTGCCGCGGCCGACCATGTCGCCTCGCTCACCGAGGACCAGGCGCTGGCCCTGCACCGGCGGCTGTCCGGCACGGGCCTGGGCTCGGTGAGCGACAACGTGTGGCGGTGAGGCGGGGCGGTCCGGGGGACGCGGACGGACACCGGTCCCCCGGACCGCCGCCGCCCGCCCCGGACCGCGGCTACTCCGCGCCGGCCCGCGGCTGCTCGGCCCCGTCGCGCGGCTTGCGCTCCTGCCGCAGCGCGATCCGCCCCAGCACCCCGGCGACCAGCAGCGCCCCCACCGCGATCAGCACATAGTCCGGTACGCCGTTGCCGATCCGCCTCGCCCATTCCTCGACCCGGAACTCGGTGTCCGCGTCGAGGATCCCGGGCAGCGCGCTGGTCCCGTTGAAGCGCAGGAACAGCACGCCGATGCCGATGAAGAAGACCCCGGACAGCAGCGAGGTGGTGTGCAGCCGCAGCCTGCCCAGGCGGAGTTCCCGGCCGCGCAGCCAGCCCCGGGTGCCGAGCTCGAAGCGGTCCCACAGCAGTGCCAGGACGAACAGCGGCAGTGCCATGCCCAGCGCGTACACGGCGAGCATCGAGGCCCCGTACACGGCGTTCCCGCTGACCGCGGTCACCGTCAGCACCGCGCCCAGGATCGGGCCGGCGCAGAAGCCGGCCAGGCCGTAGACGCAGCCGAGGAGGAGGGTGGAGACGGCGGAGCGGGGGGTGATCCTGGCCGCCGCCGCCTGGGCGCGCCGGGAGGCGAAGCCCAGGCCCAGTATCTGGGCGAGGCCCATCGCGATGACGACCCAGCCGCCGACGGCGATCAGCAGTTCGCGGTGGCCGTTGAACAGCCGGCTGGCCGCCGTACTGGCCGCCCCGAGCGGCACGAGCGTGGTGGCCAGCCCGAGGTAGAACACCCCGGTGCGGGCCAGCAGCCGGCCCGGAGTGGCGAGGGAGTACGCGAAGAACGCCGGCAGCAGCAGCGCGCTGCACGGGCTGAGCAGGGCGAGCGCCCCGCCCAGGAACGCCGCGAGGTAGCCGATGTCGGTGGTCACTCTCCGGCCCCCGAGCCCTTCGCACCCGCCTTCGCCGCGGCGTCCTCGACGGCCTGCGCGAAGACCTCGGTGGGCTGGGCACCACTGATCGGCCGCCCGTTGACCAGGAAGGACGGCGTGGACTGCACGCCGAGCCGGTAGCCCTCGTCCTGGTCCTTCTTCAGCGCGCGCTCGGCGCCCGCGCTGCCCAGGTCCGTACGGAACCTGTCGATGTCCGGCACACCGCTGGCGCGGGCCAGCTCGACGAGCTTGTCCTCGGCCAGGTCGCTGCCCTTGCGGCTCTTGGCGTACAGCGTGTCGTGCAGCTGCCAGAACCTGCCCTGCTGCCCGGCGGCCCACGACGCGCGGGCGGCCCGCTCGGAGTCGGCGCCGAAGACGGGGAAGTTGCGGAACTCGATCCGCAGGGTGCCCGCGTCGACGTACTTCTTGATCAGGTCCGGCTGGGTCTCGCGGGTGAAGCGGCCGCAGAACGAGCACGCGTAGTCGGCGTACTCGACCAGGACCACCGGGGCGTCCTTCTTGCCGACCGCCAACGGATCGCCGGCCGTCCGCCGGCTGGTCTTCTCGGCGAGGTCGTCGAACATCTTCTGCTGTGCGGCGTCCCCCTGGGAGCCGCTGGAGGCGGCGGCCCCCGATGCGCCGGGGCGGCCGGTGTCGCGGCCGCCCTCGACGGCCTTGCCTACGGCGATGCCGATGGCGATCACGGCCACGACGAGGGCGACGACCGCGCCTACGGCGGCGAGTTTGCGGGTGGGTGAGGCGGAAGTGGGCATGCGGAAGCTCCAGACGTACGAAGAGGGAATGCGGCCTTGTGCGTCGGGGAGCGGCCTAGATCCGCAGTACGGGGAGGAGCGCGGTGTGGTCGACGGCGGACGCGCCGTCCGTCGGCGGCCGGGCGAGCGCGAACTGCGCGGGCAAATCGGCGGCGAGCGGCCCCGGGCCGACGGTCGCGGGGGCCAGTGGCTCACCGCGGTGCGACGCGGGCGGCGGGGCGGACTCCTCGGGGCCGGGCGCGTGCCGGTCCGAGCACCTCTTGGGCGCGTCGGCCACCGGGACATCGGCCCGGCCGTCGACGGCCCGGCTCTCCTGGGCGACGGCGTGCCACACCCGTTCGGCGCCGGCGGCGCGGCCGCCCGCCCGGGCCTGGTCCCCGCCGGCCCGGCACAGCAGCGACCCGAAGGCCACCGCGAGGAGGAGCAGCAACGTCATCGCAGCCGACCGGCGCATGGCGTGCATGTCCCTCCCTCCCTACCGTCCGCGCGTATGAGCAACCCATCCTACGGACCGTCGCCGGATGACCGGAGCCGCGACCGGCGCGCGGCCGCAGGCGCGCGAAGGCCGCTGCTCAGCGGTCGGTGACCCGCATCTCGAACCAGGTGGTCTTGCCTCGGGGCAGCAGGTCCACGCCCCAGCGGTCGGAGAGTTTGTCGACGAGGAAGAGGCCCCGGCCGCTGGTGTCCATTTCCTGGACGGGCATGAGACAGGGCAGGCCGCGGGACGGGTCGCGCACCTCGATGCGGATCCAGCCGCGGCGGCGCAGCATCCGCAGTCCGAAGGTGCGGGCGCCGGTGTGGCGCACGGCGTTGCCGACGAGCTCGGAGACGAGCAGGACGGCGTGCTCGGCGAGCTGGGGCGTCAGGGACCACTGCCGCAGGAGTACGGCGGCGGTCAGCCGGCGGGCGATGCCGGCGGACTGGGGGCGGGAGGGCAGCCGGACCTCGCCGATGTTCGGGTCGCCGACGAGGTCGAGTGCCGCGGACGCCGGGCCGCAGGGGGCCGGAGCCGGTCTCCGGTCCGCACCGGGGATGCCCCACCGTGCGGCGGCCGGATCGCTCCGCGGCCGCGGCTGCTCCATTCCTTCGAGGCCCGCCATGCCCCCCATCATGGCTGCTACTTGGCGGTCACGGGGGCGGAACCGGCGGAATCCTTTGCCCGGAATCGCCGGTTCCGGACCCCCTGCGGGACATATGCCAACGACAGTTAAGGTTCCGGGACTTACGCCCTGACCTGCGATGACACTCGACCTGCGCAGGCTTGGCACGACCTGTCAACAAGGCTGCCTTAAGGCGCAATTAAGTTTTCCGCAATTCGCCCACACGAGGCATCTGGTCCCGGCCAAACCTCATTCGTCCCGCCAACACCAGAGGTTTCAGAGGAACTTGGCCTTGCCGGGCCCCTCCTCGACGAAGCTGCGCATCCCGATCTCCCGGTCCGCGGTCGCGAACAGCCCCGCGAACCAGTTGCGTTCCACCGTTAGCCCGGTGTCGATGTCCGTCTCCAGGCCCGCGTCGACGGACTCCTTCGCGGCGCGCAGGGCCAGCGCGGGACCGGCCGCCAGCCGCGCGGCCCAGGCGTGCGCCTGCGCGTGGACCTCGGCGGCCGGCACGACCCGGTCGACCAGGCCGATCGTGAGCGCCTCCTCGGCCTTCACGTGGCGGCCGGTGAAGATGAGGTCCTTGGCCTTGGAGGGGCCCACCAGGCGGGCCAGCCGCTGTGTGCCGCCGGCGCCCGGGATGAGGCCGAGCAGGATCTCCGGCTGGCCGAGCTTGGCGTTGTCGGCGGCGATCCGGAAGTCGGCGCAGAGCGCCAACTCGCAGCCGCCGCCGAGCGCGTAGCCGGTGACCGCGGCGACCACCGGCTTGGGGATCCGGGCCACGGCGGTGAACGAGTCCTGCAGGGCCTTGGAGCGCAGGACCATGGCCGTGTGGTCCATGGCCTGCATCTCCTTGATGTCCGCGCCGGCCGCGAACACCTTCTCGCCGCCCCAGATGACGACGGCGCGCACGTCGTCGCGGCGGGTGACCTCTTCGGCCAGCTCGCGCAGCCGGTCCTGGGTGGCGATGTCCAGTGCGTTCATCGGCGGGCGGTCCAGGCGGATGGTGCCGACGCCGTCGGCGACCTCGAGATTCACAGTCATGGTGGAAGGTTAGTCCCCGTTAACGAAGTGGGGCCCGGTGCACTTGGTCACAGTGCGGGACCGGGCCCCCAACGGGTCATGCGGCGCGCCCGCCCCTACGGGCCGGCCTTCCACCGCTCCCAGGACATGTTCCAGTCGCTGAAGCCGTTGTCGGGCTGGATCGTTTCATCATGCGAGTTCTGGACCACGACGACATCGCCGACGAGGGAGTTGCGGAAGAACCAGGCCGCCGGGGTGGACCCGTCGCCGCCGCCCCGCTGGTCGAACAGGCCCACACAGCCGTGGCTGGCGTTGCGCGTGCCGAACGTCGGCCGGCCCGACCAGTAGTTGCCGTGGATGAACGTGCCGGACGTGCTCAGCCGCATGGCGTGCGGTACGTCCTTGATGTCGTACTCGCCGCCGAAGCCGACGGTGTCGCCGTTCATCCGCGTCACCACGTGCTTCTCGCTGATCACCATCTTGCCGTTGTAGGTCTCGGTGCCCGGCGCGCCCGACGTGATCGGGATGGTCTTGACCCTCTTGCCGTCGCGGACCACGGTCATCTGCTTCGACTTGGCGTCGACCGTGCTCACCTGGCTGCGGCCGATCGTGAAGGAGACCTCCTTGGCCTGGGTGCCGTAGACGCCGGGCCGGCCCTCGACGCCGTCGAGGTCGAGCTTGAGGGTGACCTTGGTGCCCGGTGCCCAGTACTTCTCGGGGCGGAAGTCGAGCCGGTCGTTGCCGAACCAGTGGCCCTCGATCGGGACCGACGGCCGGGCCGTGACCCTGATGGCGTCCTCGACGGCCTTGGGGGAGGTGATGCCGCGGGTGAAGTGGATCGAGACCGGCATCCCGACGCCGACCCGCTGGCCGTTCTCGGGGCTGTACCGGCCGATGAAGGTGTTCTTGGGGACGAGGGTGGTGAAGCCGGCGTGCTCGGCGGCCTCCCGGCCCTGGCGGTCCACCGCGACCGCGTCGACGGTGTACTCCGTCGAGGCGCCCAGATGGCCGCTGGGCCGCCACTGGGCGCCGTCGCCGGATATCTTCCCGTCGACCTCGTTGCCCTTGCCGTCCTTGACCCGTACGGACGTGAGCCGGCCGTTCTTGGCGGTCACCTCCAGCGCGCCGCTGGTGGCGACGTCGTCCGAGCCGTCCTTGGGCGCAATCGTCACCGCGGCCCGGGAGGCGGCCTTGTCCCCGCCCGCCTTGCCGGCCGGTCCGCGGTCGTCGGTGTCGTCCCCGCCGCACGCGCTCACCAGCAGTAGCGTCGCACCGAGCAGAAGTGTGAGCGGGCCCCGGCCCCCGCGTGGCCACCGGCGCCGGTGAGCCGGCACCCCCGGATTCGGCTGGACGTTCACGATCGGCCCCTTTCCCCCTCGCACGGCCCGCGGTCGCCCGCACGCGTCTGCCCGCAGCCGCGCACTTGCCGTTAGGTAACCACACCGCGGTGACAGTGAACTCCCCGCGGATGTCACCGTTCAGTCCCAAGTGCGAGGGTGGCTCGGGGGTACTCGCGAACGCGTGCGCGCGCCCAGGGGCCCCGGCCCCGGTCAGCCCAGCGCCGAACCGGCCCGCCACTGCTCCCACGGCATGTTCCAGCCGCCCAGGCCGTTGTCGGGTGCGACCGTGCGCTCCGGGGAGTTGTGGACCACCACCAGGTCGCCGACGATCGACTGGCCGAAGAACCAGCCCGCCGGGGTGCCGCGGCCACCGCCCTTGATGTCCCTGAGGCCCACGCAGCCATGGCTGGTGTTTCTGCCGCCGAAGACCTCGGGACGCGCCCAGTAGTTGCCGTGCAGAAAGGTCCCGGACCTGGTGAGGCGCATGGCGTGCGGCACGTCCGCGATGTCGTACTCGCTGCCGAAGCCGACGGTGTCGCCGTCCATCCGGGTCACCGAATGGCGCTCCAGGATCACCATCCGCCCGTTGTACGTGGGGTTCTGGGCGTCGCCCGCGGTGACCGGCAGCACCGCCACCACCCGGCCGTCGCGCCGCACGGTCATGGTGTGCCGCGCGGCGTCGATGGTGCTGACCTGGTCCCGGCCCACCCGGTAGTGGACGGTGCGGTGCTGTGTGCCGTAGGTGTCCGGTCCGGCCTTCACCCCGCGCAGCCGCAGTTGCACGGTGACTTCGGTGCCCGGCCGCCAGCGCTCGCGGGGCCGGAAGTCCAGCCGCCGGTGCCCGAACCAGTGGCCGGAGACCGGTACGGCGGGCCGGGCGCTCACCTGGACGGCCCGTTCGACGGCCGCCCGGTCGGTGACCGGCCGGCTGAAGACCATCGAGAAGATCAGGCCGGTGCCGACCGTGGTGTCGCTCGGGGGCGAGAAGCGGCCGATGACGCGCCGGGCGGGCACGGCCGTGGTGAAGGTGGTGTGGCGGGCCGCGCGGTGCCCCGCCTCGTCCAGCGCCACCGCGTCGACGGTGTACTGCGCACCGGGCTGGAGCGGACCGGGGGCCGGGCGCCAGACCGTGCCGTCCGAGGAGATCCGTCCGGCGACGGACTGCCGGCCGGCGTCCCCGTCGCGGCTGACCTCCACCCGCTCCAGCCGGCCCTGCGGCACCCGGATCTCGAACCGCCCGTCGGTCCGGACGCCGTGGGCGCCGTCGTGCGGGACGATGCGGATCATCTCCTCCACGGTGCGCGGGGTGCCGCTGTCGAACAGCACCGAGTCCGCGCAGCCCGCCAGCGCCACCGCTCCGGCGAGCCCGGCCACGGCGGCGAGCGCGGCCCGCAGCCGGCGCGTGGTACGGGAACCGCCCCGGCGGCCCGACCGGTCCCGCACCCGGGCCGGCATCCGGGCCCGCACACGGACACCGCCGCGGCTCGTCGCTCGGTCTCCTGCTCGGCCCTGGTGATGGACGGTCATATACCGGATTGTGACGGATGATCCCCGGGTCGGGAGGTATGCCGCGTAACGGAATGTCAGGGACATCTCCCAGCAAGGCATGGACAGAACAATGAGCCGCCACGCCGGGAAGCGTGAGGCAACGCCCGGTTGCGGGAAGAACAACGGGGAGGGCGGAGACACACGCACGGCCGGGGCGCCCCAGCTGCCGCTGGGGCGCCCTCCGGTGGGGACCGCCCGACCGAGCCATGAGCCGCAGGAGGCCGGCACGTGTCGAGCGCACCCGAGCAGGAGGCGGTGGCGGACGAACCACTCGCCCCACCATCGGACGTCCGCCCCGGCAGCCCGACGCCACTGGGGGCCCGCTACCGCACCGGGCCCGACGGCGTCGTGGGCACCAACTTCGCCCTGTGGGCGGGCGGTGCCGAGGCCGTGGAGCTGTGTCTGTTCGACGAGGAGGAGCGTGAGACGCGCCATCCGCTCACCGAGCTGACCCATGAGATCTGGCACGGCTTCCTGCCCGGTATCCGCCCCGGCCACCGCTACGGCTACCGGGTGCACGGCCGCTGGGACCCGTGGAGCGGCGCCCGCTGGAACCCCGCGAAGCTGCTGCTGGACCCGTATGCCAGGGCCGTGGACGGCGACTTCGGGACGTGTACGGAGCCGGCCGGCGACGGCGCCGCACTGCCCGCCCGGCTCTACGGGCACGTCCGCGACTGGCCGCAGCAGCAGATCGCGGACACCGTACGCGACGACCGGGACTCCGCCCCTTACGTCCCCAAGGGTGTCGTGGTCGGTGGGGACACCGGGGACGAGGGCGGCGAGGACGAGTGGCGCGACGACCGGCGCCCCAAGACGCCCTGGCCGGATTCCATCCTCTACGAGCTGCATGTGCGCGGCTTCACGATGCGCCACCCCGGTATCCCCGAGCATCTGCGGGGCACCTACGCGGGCCTGGCGCACCCGGCCGCACTGGAGCACCTGGTCCGGCTCGGCGTCACCGCCGTCGAGCTGCTGCCGGTCCATCAGTTCGCCCACGAGGACCATCTGGTGCGCCGGGGGCTGCGCAATTACTGGGGCTACAACTCCATCGGCTACTTCGCGCCGCACGCCGGCTACGCCGCCACCGGCACCCGCGGGCAGCAGGTCGGCGAGTTCAAGCGGATGGTGCGGGCGCTGCACGACGCCGGTATCGAGGTGATCCTCGACGTCGTCTACAACCACACCGCGGAGGCTGGCGAGCTGGGGCCGACGCTCTCCCTGCGGGGCATCGACAACCGCGGCTACTACCGTCTGGCGGGCGACGCCCGGCGCTACGCCGACTACACCGGCTGCGGCAACACCCTGCACGTCGTCCAGCCCCAGGTGCTGCGACTGATCACCGATTCGCTGCGCTACTGGGTCACCGAGATGGGCGTGGACGGCTTCCGCTTCGATCTGGCGGCGGCGCTGGCCCGCTCCATGCACGACGTGGACATGCTCTCCCCCTTCCTCGCCGTGATCGCCCAGGACCCCGTACTGCGCCGGGTCAAACTCATCGCCGAACCGTGGGACGTGGGCTCCGGCGGCTATCAGGTCGGCGCCTTCCCGCCCCTGTGGACGGAGTGGAACGACCGCTACCGCGACACCGTCCGCGACTTCTGGCGCGGCGCCCAGCACGACGTACGCGACCTGGGCTACCGGCTCTCCGGTTCCAGCGACCTCTACGCATGGGGCGGCCGCCGCCCGTACGCCTCGGTCAACTTCATCACCGCGCACGACGGCTTCACCCTGCGCGACCTGGTCACCTACGAGCACAAGCGCAACGCCGACAACGGCGAGAACAACCGCGACGGCACCCACGACAACCGGTCGTGGAACTGTGGCGCCGAGGGCGAGACCGACGACCCGGAGGTCACCGCGCTGCGCCACCGCCAGCTGCGCAACCTGCTGACCACCCTGCTGCTGTCCACCGGTGTGCCGATGCTGGTGGCCGGCGACGAGATGGGCCGCACCCAGCACGGCAACAACAACGCCTACTGCCAGGACAACCCCACCAGCTGGGTGGACTGGTCGCTCCTGGACGACCCCGGCTGGCGGCCGCTGGCCGAGCTCGCCGCCCGGCTGATCGCGCTGCGCCGCGCGCACCCCGTCCTGCGCCGCCGGGCGTTCTTCTCCGGACGGCCGCACCGGCAGGGCGGTCTGCGCGACCTGGCCTGGTTCACCGCGGACGGGACGGAGATGACCGAACAGGACTGGTACACCCCGGGAGCCACCCTGGGCATGTACCTCTCCGGCAACGACATCTCCCAGCGCGACGCCCGGGGCATCCGCATCGTCGACGACAGCTTCCTCGCCGTCCTGCACGCCGCCGCCCAGCCCCGCCCGCTCACCCTGCCCGGCCCGCCGTGGGCGCGGGCGTACGAACTCCTCGTCGACACCGCCCGCACGGACCAGCCGGGGCCGGCGCAGCCGCCGTACGCGGCGGGCGGCACGATCACGCTCGCCGGGCGGTCGGTGATGCTGTTCCGGGCGGTGCCGGGCTGAGGCGGGCGGAAATTCACCGGAGCGTTGTCAGTGGTGCGCCTTACGCTCGCGGGTGATGGCTGACACCGCGCTCACGACGCACCAGACCGACCGGACCGACTTACCCCGACGCTCCGCAGTGCGCACGCTGTTGCGACTGTGGCCCTTCGTGCGCCCGGTGCGGGCGCGGCTGTTCACCGCCGCGTTCGTGGCGGTGGTCGCCTCCTGTCTGAGCCTGGTCATTCCGCTGGTGCTCAAGTGGCTGGTGGACGGTCCGGTGGCGGCGCGCGACACGGGCGGGGTATGGCTGGGCGGCGGATATCTGCTGCTGCTCGGTGTCGCGGAGGCGCTGCTGTTCGGGCTGCGGCGCTGGCTGGTGGCGCGCCCGCTGGCGGGGGTCGAGGCGGCGATGCGTGCCGCGCTCTACCGCCGTCTGCAGCGGCTGCCGGTCGCCTTCCACGACCGCTGGCCGTCGGGCCAGCTGCTGTCGCGGGGCACGACCGACCTGCAGATGCTGCGCATGTTCCTCACCTTCCCCCTGACGTTCCTGCTGGTCAACGGGGTGACCATCCTGGTGGGCTGGGTGGTGCTGCTGGCCCAGCGCTGGACGCTGGGGCTGGTGCTGCTGGCGCCGGTGCTGCCGCTGATGGTGCTGTGCTCCGTCTTCGAGGCGAAGTACGGGCGCGCGGCCCGCCGCACCCAGGACCAGCTGGGTGACCTGACGACGGTGGTCGAGGAGTCGGTGCTCGGCATCCGCGTCGTCAAGGGCTTCGGACGGCACCGCAGCCAGGCCCGCGCCTTCAAGGAGCTGACCCGCTCGCTGCGTACGTCCGAGCTGCGCAAGGCGCGGCTGCTGGCCTGGATCCTGGGGGTCAACACGGCGCTGCCGGAGATCGCGATCGGCGGCGCCCTGGTGCTCGGCACGCTCCAGGTGGCCGACGGCGTGCTGTCCGCGGGCACCCTCGTGGCGTTCCTGTCGACCGCGCTGGCGCTGCGCTGGCCGGTGGAGTCGATCGGCTTCCTGCTGGCCATGAGCAGCGAGGCGGCGACGGCCACGGAGCGCTATTTCGAGGTGATGGACGAGCCGGCGGTCACGGACGAAGGAGACGGGGCCGGGGACGAGGACGGGGCCGGGGCCGACGACGACGGGAGCGACCGCGACCGCGGCCCCCTCGGTGGCCTGGCCTTCTCCGGTGTCGCGTTCCGCTACCCCGACGCGGCGCCGGACAGCCCGCCCACCCTCAAGGACGTCACGCTGCACATCCGCCCCGGCGAGACCATGGCGCTGGTCGGGGCGACGGGCAGCGGAAAGACCACGCTCACGGCGCTGGTGCCGCGGCTGTACGACCCCACCGCCGGCCGGATCACCCTCGACGGCCGCGACCTGGCGACGATCGGCCGGGACGAGGCCCGCTCCCTGGTCGCGGTCGCCTTCGAGGACCCGACGCTCTTCTCGGCGACCGCCGCGGAGAACGTCCTGATGGGCGCGGAGCACGCCCAGGAGGCGGATCTGCGGCGGGCATTGGAGGTGGCGCAGGCCGACGGGTTCGTCGACGCCCTCCCCGAGGGCGCCGCGACCCAGGTCGGCGAGCAGGGCCTGAGCCTGTCCGGCGGGCAGCGGCAGCGGCTCGCCCTGGCCCGCGCCGTCGTCGGCCGGCCCCGCTTCCTGATCCTCGACGATCCGCTCTCGGCCCTCGACGTGCGCACCGAGGCCGCGGTGGAGGCGGCGCTGCGCCAGGTCCTGACCGGCACCACGGCGCTGGTGGTCGCCCACCGCCCGTCCACGGTCCTGCTCGCCGACCGGGTCGCGCTGCTGTCCGGCGGCCGGATCGCCGCCGTCGGCACCCACCACGAACTCCTCCGGGACAACCCCGAGTACGCCGCGCTGATGTCCGGCGGGGAAGAGGGCGCCCGATGACGACCGCCACGACCGGCCTTTCGTCCGACGACCCCGAGGAGCGCCCGGGACCGCATCAGCCGCAGCCACCGCACCAGCCGCAGACGCCCGAGCCCGCCGACTCCTTCGCGCACGACCGGCTGCCCGCCCCCAAGGGCGCCGCCCGCTCGCTCCTCGCCTCCTTGCTGGCACCGCACCGCCCCCGCGTCTGGGCGGCGGCCGTCCTGCTGCTCCTCCAGCAGGCAGCCGTGCAGGCGGGGCCGCTGCTGGTCGCCTATGCGCTGGACCGCGCGGTGCCGGCCGTGCGAGCAGGCGCGTTCGGGCCGCTGATCGCCGTCGGGCTGGCAGCCGCGGTGTGCGCCGCGGCGTCCGGCGGGCTGCAGTTCGGCTTCATCCAGCTCTCCGCCCGGGTCAGCCAGGACGTGCTGCTCGCCCTGCGGGGCCGGATCTTCCGGCACGGGCAGGCGCTGAGCCTGGACTTCCACGAGCGCTACACGTCCGGGCGGCTGATCTCCCGCGCCACGACGGACGTCGAGTCGCTGCGCGAACTCCTCGAAGAGGGGCTGCAGGAGCTGATCACGATCGCCCTCGCGACGGTCTACATCACCGTGACCCTGGTCGTCCTGGACTGGGGCTTCGGAGCGGCCGCCCTGGTCTCCGGCGCGCCCCTGTACCTCCTCATCCGCTCCTACCGGCGCCGCACGCATCGCGTCTACGGCGCGAAGTCCACGGCGATGGCGGACCTCATCGTGAAGTTCGCCGAGACCCTCAACGGCATCCGGCCGGTGCAGGCGTTCCGCCGCGAGCGGCTCAACGACGCCGCGTTCGCCCGGCTCAACCACCGCCACGAACGGGTCAACGGCGACGCGCTGCTGGAGATGGCCCGCTATGTCGTCACCTCCCGGCTGGTGGCGAACACCGCGGTGGCCGCGATCGTCCTGTGGGGCGCCTACCGGGTGGCCACGGGAGACCTGGCGCTCGGCGTGCTGGCCGCCGCGGTGCTGTATCTGCGCCGGCTCTACGACCCCATCGACCGGCTCGGGATGTTCCTCAACTCCTATGAATCCGCGGCCGCCTCGCTGCAGAAGATCGCCGGCCTGCTGGCCCAGCCGGCCACCGTCCCGGAGCCCGCGGCACCCACCGCGCTGCCGGCCCCGGCGGGCGGCCGGCCGGGGCGCGAGGTCGCCTTCCGCGGTGTCCGCTTCGCCTACCGCACGGGCGGCGAGGTGCTGCCGCGCTTCGATCTGACCCTGGCGGCCGGGACGACCACCGCCGTGGTGGGCGCCACCGGCGCCGGCAAGTCCACCCTCGCCAAGCTGCTGGCCCGCTTCTACGACCCCACCGAGGGCCGGGTGCTGCTCGACGGCGTCGATCTGCGCGAGCTGTCCGCCGCCGAGCTGCGCCGGGGCGTGGTGATGGTCACCCAGGAGGCGTTCCTGTTCACCGGGACGGTCGCCGACAACATCGCCATCGGCCGCCCGGACGCCACCCGCGAGGAGATCGAACGCACCGCGAAGCACATCGGCGCCCATGACTTCATCACCGCTCTGCCGGACGGCTATGACACCGACGTCCGCAAGCGCGGCGGCCGTATCTCGGCCGGCCAGCGCCAACTCGTCGGCTTCGCCCGCGCCCTGCTCGCCGACCCCGCCGTGCTGATCCTCGACGAGGCGACCAGCTCCCTGGACATCCCCGGCGAGCGAGCGGTGCAGGCCGCCATGGACACCGTCCTGCGGGGCCGCACGGCCCTGGTCATCGCCCACCGCCTGTCGACCGTGGAGATCGCCGACCGGGTCCTGGTCATGGCCGACGGCAGGATCGTCGAGGACGGCCCGCCGGCCCGGCTCATCGCCGACCGCGGCCGGTTCGCCGAGCTGCATCGCACCTGGCGGGACAGCGTGGAGTAGGGGGGTGGTGGGGCAGCGGGGTAGTGGGGTAGTGGGCCAACGGCCGGTCGTTGAGGATCCGCGATTCTTCGGGTGCCCGGCTGTCAGGGGAGCGTCGAGCAGGTGAGGGCGGTGAGGGCGTGGCGGAGGGGCGCCGCGCTCGGTGGGCGGTCGCGCCAGCGGGCGGCGATGTGGCCGTCGGGTCGGATGAGCAGTGCTCCGTGCGGACGGAGGCCGCAGAAGTCGATGTGCTCGTGCGGAAGGGGCTCGATGCGCAGCGGCCAGGGTGCGGTGGCGGTGGCCTGCCGCTCCCAGTGGGCGGGGCCCGGGGTCAGGAGGGTGAACCATTCGCCGAGGGTGTCGAGCGTGGAGCTGTCGGGTGTGAGCCAGAGGTGTGGCATGCGGTGGCCCGGCTCCGTGGTGGGGAGGTATTCCGTGCCGCTGTCGGACGGCTCGGGTGGGGTGGCGTCGCCGGTGAGGACGGCGGCGGAGCGGTAGGAGACACCGAGCACGAGGCCGAGTTGGGCGAAGAACTCTTCGGACCAGGGCAGTTCGATCCGGGCCGGGGCCGCTTCGGAGCTGTTCGCGGCGCCGGTTCTGCACCTGGAGCAGCAGCTGGGTGTTGGCCACTGCCTGGCGGAGAGCCCGGTGGGCGACCGGTCGTCGTTCCGTCTCGTAGCTCTCCAACAGGCCCGGCCCGGCCCACCCGTGGAGCACGCCCGCCAGTTTCCAGCACAGGTTGTGCACATCGGCGACGCCGGCGTTCATCCCCAGCCCGCCGATGACGGGGATCGCGTGCGCGGCATCGCCGGCCAGCAGGATCCGGCCGTGGTGGAAGCGTTGGGCGACGCCCCCAGCAGCTGCCGGACGGTGGAGTTCGCGCGAGGGACACCACCGGCCGACCCGCCGCCGACGGCCGTCCTCAACTGCGGGGCGTGATCGGCCCCTTGCGCCGATCACGGTGTTCTCGCGAGCGTTAGGGTCCAGGCATCGGCGGACTCGGCAGGGACGAACACGGGGGGGCGGGGATGGCGGACACCTCGGCGGAGCCGGGCGCGAAAGCGCCCCGCCACGGCAGTGCCGGACGGTATCTGTGGTGGCTGGTGACCAGTCAGCGGTGGCGGGTCGCGGCGGGCGCGTCGTACGGGAGTCTGTGGATGGTGGGGCTGATGCTGCCGCCGTATGTGCTGTCGCGGGCGATCGACGAGGGGCTGGCGCCGGGGCGGATGCCGGCGCTCGTCGGGTGGACGGCGGTGCTGCTGGGCGTCGGGGTGCTCAACGCCTGGCTGGGGATCCTGCGGCACCGCACGATGACCAGGATCCGGATGGACGCCACGTTCCGCACGGTGCGGGCCGTGGTGGCGCAGACCCTGCGCCTGGGCGCGGCGCTGCCGCGGAAGGTGACGGCCGGTGAGGTCGTCACGATCGGGATCGGCGATGTCGCGGTGATCAGCCAGACGCTGACGATGACCGGGCCCGGCGTCGGCGCGGTGCTGGCGTACGGGGTCGTCGCCGTCCTGCTGCTGGGCGTCTCCCCGCTGCTCGCCGCGGTGGTGCTGCTGGGCGTCCCGCTGCTCGCCCTGCTGGTCGGGCCGCTGCTGGGCCGGCTGCAGGGGGCGGAGTCGCGCTATCGCGAACGGCAGAGCGGGCTGGCGGCGCGACTGACGGACCTGGTCGGCGGGCTGCGGGTGCTGGGCGGCCTGGGCGGCAAGGAGGTGTTCGCCGACCGCTACCGGCGCGATTCGCGAGCGCTGCGGCGCGAGGGCTATCGGGTCGGCGCGACCACCAGCTGGATCCAGGCGCTCGGGGTGGGCCTGCCGACGCTGTTCCTGGCCGCGGTGACCTGGCTCGCGGCGCGGATGGCGGCCCAAGGGGACATCACCGTAGGTGAGTTGGTGGCGGTCTACGGGTATGCCGCGGCGCTGGTGGTGCCGGTGTCGTTCTTCATCGAGGGCGGCTACGACCTGACCCGGGGCCTGGTCGCCGCCCGGCGGGTCGTGCACTTCCTGCGGCGGGAGCCGGACCCGGCGGGCGGTGCGGGGGACGAGGGCGAGGCGGGGCGGGCGCCCGAGGGGCCGGCCGTGCTGCGGGACCCGGAGTCCGGCGTGGAGGTGGTGCCCGGGCTGCTGACCGCGCTGGTCGCCGCCCGCCCGGCCGAGTCGGCGGCGGTGCTCGACCGGCTGGGCCGGTTCGCGGATTCCGCGGCGACCTGGGGTGCGGTACGCCTCGACGAGATCGGGCTGCGGCAGGTCCGCGACCGCATCCTGGTCGCGGACAACGAAGCGGACCTCTTCGCCGGGACGCTGCGCGAGGTGATCTGCGGGCGCCGGGATCCGGCCGGCGAGGCGATCGACCGCGCCGTCCACGCGGCGCTGGCCGAGGACATCGTCCGCGGTCTGCCGGACGGGCTCGGCTCGCCGGTCGAGGCGCAGGGCCGCAACCTCTCCGGGGGGCAGCGCCAGCGCCTGCGCCTGGTGCGGGCGCTGCTGGCCGACCCCGAGGTGCTGCTGGCCGTCGAGCCGACCTCGGCGGTCGACGCGCACACCGAGGCGGCCGTCGCGGGCCGGCTGCACACCGCCCGCGCGGGTCGTACCACCGTCGTCACCAGCACCTCACCGCTGTTGCTCGACCGGGCGGACACGGTGTGCTTCCTCGTCGGCGGCAAGGTCGCCGCCGTCGGCAGCCACCGCCGGCTGCTCGACGAACAGCCCGCCTACCGCCGTCTGGTGGCGCGCGGCGAGGACGGCACACCGAGCGACGAACAGGGCGGCGCCCCGGGGGCCCCGCCCGCGTCCCTGGCACAGGAGAGCGCACGATGACGACGGCCACCACCCGGCCCGCGCGAGGCGGCGACGACCTGCCCGGCGATGCGGCCCTGCCGGTCGCCGGCCGCGCCACCACCCGACGGGCCGCGCTCCGTCTGATCCGGCTGGACGGGCGGGCGTTCGCCCTGATGCTCGCGCTGAACGCGCTGGCCGCCGGCGCCGGTCTGGCCGGCCCGTGGCTGCTCGGCCGGATCGTGGACACGGTGCGCGACGGCGGCGGGGTGCGCGCGGTCGACCGGCTGGCGCTGGTCATCCTGGTGTGTGCGCTGGCGCAGCTGCTGCTGGCGCGGTACGCCCGGTACGTCGGGCACCGCTTCGGTGAGCGGACCGTGGCGCGGGTGCGCGAGCAGTTCGTCGACCGGGCGCTGGCGCTGCCGGCCGCGACCGTGGAGCGGGCCGGCAGCGGTGATCTGACGGCCCGTGGTACGACGGACGTCACCTCGGTCGCCCGGACGCTGCGGGACGCCGCGCCCGAGGTGTTCATCGCGTCGGTGCAGGCGCTGTTCCTGCTCGGTGCGGTGGTGGTGCTCGATCCCCTGCTCGGGGCGTGCGGGCTGGGCCTGCTGAGCGGCCTGCTGGCGGTGAGGTGGTATCTGCGCCGGGCCCACCGCGCGTATCTGGCCGAGGGGGCGGCGACCTCGGCGCTGGCCGAGCTGCTGGCGGCCACCGCGGCGGGTGCCCGGACCGTCGAGGCGCTGGGGCTCCAGGAGCGCCGGCGGGCGGCGAGCGAGCAGGCGATCGAGCGGTGCCGGCGTACGCGTACCAGGACGCTGTTCCTGCGCAGTGTGCTGCTGCCCGCCGTGGAGGTCTCCTACGTCCTGCCGGTGGTCGGGGTGCTGCTGGTCGGCGGGGTGCTGCACGGGCGGGGCGGGATCAGCCTGGGGGTGGTCGTCGCCGCGGCGCTGTACCTGCGGCAGCTGGCCGAGCCGCTGGCGACGGTCCTGCTGTGGGTGGAGCAGCTGCAGAGCAGCGGTGCGGCCTTCGCCCGCGTCGAGGGGCTGGGCCGGGCCCCGCTGACCCCGAAGTCCGCCCCCTCGGCCGCCGTTCTCCCCGCCGACGACCGCATCGACGTCACGGCCGTCCGCTACGCCTACGGCACCCGGCCCGGCGACGACGGCTCCCCCGCCTCCCCCGCCTCCCCCGGTCGGGACGTCCTGCACGACGTCACCCTCACCATCCGCCCCGGCGAGCGGATCGCCCTGGTCGGCCCCTCCGGAGCCGGCAAGTCCACCCTGGGACGGCTGCTGGCCGGCGTCGAAGCGCCGAGCGGCGGCTCGGTGACCGTCGGGCGGGTGCCGATCGCCGAGCTGGACCCCGAGGTGCTGCGCCGCCAGGTGGTCCTCGTCACGCAGGAGCACCATGTGTTCCTGGGCAGCGTCCGCGACAACCTGCGGATCGCCGCGCCCGGCGCCGACGACGCCGCACTGCGCGCGGCGCTGGCGGCCGTGGGGGCCGCCTGGTGCACGGAGCTGCCGGCCGGCCTGGACACCGAGCTGGGCCCCGGCGGGCACCGTCCCGACGGCTCGCAGGCGCAGCAACTCGCCCTGGCCCGCGTGGTGCTGGCCGATCCGCACACCGTGGTCCTGGACGAGGCGACCGCGCTGCTCGATCCGCGCACCGCCCGGCACACCGAGCGCGCGCTGGCCGCCGTCCTTGAGGGCCGTACGGTCATCGCCATCGCCCACCGGCTGCACACCGCCCATGACGCGGACCGGGTGGCCGTGCTGGAGAGCGGCCGGCTGACCGAACTGGGCACCCACGACGACCTGGTGGCGGCCGACGGCGCCTACGCGGACCTGTGGCGCTCCTGGCACGGGCGGACCGCGGCCGGGTGAGATCAGGCCCAGATCGTCCGGAAAGCGAACGCTGATTCCGCGCAACGGACGTTTTCCGGCCAATTAGTTGATCGGAGCCTGACAACCGGCGGGCTGTGGTGGGACTCTTCCCCGCAACCGCCGCACGGCCCCCACAGCACCACGCCTCGCGACGGCCGGCTCCACCCCCCGTTCCACCAGTACGTCAAGCACCTTTGTGCGTACGTCTCCCCCCACACGCTCCATGAGTTCTGCCTCGCTCTGCCCGGACGGCCGTTCGCCGCCCGGTCCCCCTCGGCCGCACCGTCACGTAGCGGCCACCGCAGAAGGAGTCAGTGTGAGACGCACCCCCCATAGACGCGCCGTCGCAACCGGCGCGCTCGTCGCCGTCACGGCGATGCTGGCCGTCGGTGTACAGGCCGGTACCGGCACGGCGGCCGCCCCGCGGCCGGGCGCCGGGCACGCCGTACCCGACCCCGGCGCCCTGCCGGTCAAGCTGTCCCCGTCCCAGCGTGCGGAGCTGATACGGGAAGCCGGCGCCACCACCGCCCAGACGGCGCGGCAGCTGAAGCTCGGCGCGAAGGAGCGCCTGGTCGTCAAGGACGTCTCGAAGGACGCCGACGGCACCGTGCACACCCGCTACGAGCGCACCTACGACAAGCTGCCGGTCCTCGGCGGCGACCTCGTGGTGCACACGAGCAAGGGCGGCACGCTCCAGGGCGTCACCAAGGCCGTCCGCTCGCAGCTCAAGGTGGCGGGCACCACCGCCAAGATCAAGCCGGCCGCCGCCGAGGCGAAGGCCGTCACCTCGGCGCGGGCCCTGGGTTCGAAGAAGACCGAGGCCGCCAAGGCGCCGCGCAAGGTGGTCTGGGTCGCCGACGGCAAGCCGCTCCTGGCCTACGAGACCGTGGTCGGCGGACTGCAGGACGACGGCACGCCCAACCAGCTGCACGTCATCACGGACGCCACGACCGGCGCCAAGATCTTCCAGTACCAGGGGATCGAGCAGGGCGTCGGCAACAGCGAGTACAGCGGCAAGGTCACCATCGGGACGTCCGGCTCGGCGCCGAACTTCTCGCTGACCGACCCCACCCGCGGCAACCACAAGACCTACAACCTCAACCATGGTTCGTCGGGGACCGGTTCACTGTTCACCGACGCCGACGACACCTGGGGCGACGGTACGCCGCAGAACGCCCAGACGGCCGGCGTCGACGCGGCCTACGGCGCGCAGGTGACCTGGGACTACTACAAGAACGTGCACGGCCGCAGCGGCATCAAGGGCGACGGCGTGGGCGCCTACTCCCGCGTCCACTACGGCAACGCCTACGTCAACGCCTTCTGGGACGACGGCTGCTTCTGCATGACCTACGGCGACGGCAGCGGCAACAGCCACCCGCTGACGTCGATCGACGTGGCCGGCCACGAGATGTCGCACGGTGTCACCTCCGCCACCGCCAACCTGACCTACAGCGGTGAGTCCGGCGGCCTCAACGAGGCCACCTCCGACATCTTCGGCACGGCGGTGGAGTTCTACGCCAACAACGCCTCCGACCCCGGTGACTACCTCATCGGCGAGAAGATCGACATCAACGGCGACGGCTCCCCGCTGCGCTACATGGACAAGCCCAGCAAGGACGGCGCCTCGGCCGACTACTGGTCGAGCAACGTCGGCAACAAGGACGTGCACTACTCCTCCGGTGTCGCCAACCACTTCTTCTACCTGCTGTCCGAGGGCAGCGGCCCGAAGGACATCGGCGGCGTCCACTACGACAGCCCGACCTTCGACAACCTGCCGGTCCCGGGCATCGGCCGGGCCAACGCCGAGAAGGTGTGGTTCAAGGCGCTCAGCCAGTACATGAGCGCCAACACCAACTACGCGGGCGCCCGCACCGCCACCCTGAAGGCGGCGGCGGACCTGTTCGGCCAGGGCAGCGCGTCGTACAACACCGTGGCCAACACCTGGGCGGCGGTCAACGTCGGCGCCCGCGTCCCGGACGGCGCGGTGAGCGTCACCAACCCGGGCAACCAGACCAGCACCGTGGGCCAGGCGGCGAGCCTGCAGATCAAGGCCACCAGCGGGACCGCCGGCGCGCTGTCGTACGCGGCGACCGGGCTGCCCGCCGGGCTGTCGATCGACGCGAACACCGGTCTGATCTCCGGTACGCCGACCACGGCCGGCACCGGCAGTGTGACGGTGACGGTCACCGACGCCGCGAAGAAGACCGGTACGACGTCCTTCACCTGGACGGTCAACCCGGTCGGCGGCGGCAGCGTCTTCGAGAACGCCGACGACGTGTCGATCCCGGACGCGGGCGCGGCGGTCACCTCGCCGATCACCGTCAGCCGCAGCGGCAACGCGCCGAGCACGCTGAAGGTCGGCGTGGACATCGTCCACACCTACCGCGGTGACCTGGTCATCGACCTGATCGCCCCGGACGGCACGGCCTACCGGCTGAAGAACTCCAGCGCGTTCGACTCCGCGGCCGACGTGAAGACGACGTACACCGTCAACGCCTCCTCGAAGGCGGCGAGCGGCACCTGGAAGCTGCGGGTCCAGGACGTCTACTCACAGGACACCGGTTACATCAACGGCTGGAAGCTGACGTTCTGACCTCGCCACAGCACTCAGGCGTCATCCTCGTATGACATAGGCGGGACGGCGCCTCGCGCCGCTCCACAACTCGCCTTCCATGCAGGCACCTTGGGCGTCGTCCCCGGATCTCCGGGGGCGGCGCCCGACTCCGTTATGCGAACAGCGATCACCTCTCTACGAACGATTTTCAGCCAACCTATGAACAAACTCCTGACATGCACGCGTTCGAATGGCAGTCTTCCCGACGCATGTCACACCCGCATCGCTTTGCACCCCCACCACTTGGCAAAGTTGAAGGAGCACGCGTGACCCCCCACATATCCCGTAAGACCCGTGTGACCGGTGGCGCCCTCGCGGCGGCCGCCCTGTTGGCCGCGGGAATCACCGTCGGGACCGCCGGCGCCTCGCCGGCCCCGGTCGCCAAGAAGGACGCCTCTCCCCTCCAGCTCAGCGCCTCGCACCGCGCGGAGCTGCTGCGCGACGCGAGCGCCACCAAGGCGCAGACCGCCAAGGCCCTGGGCCTGGGCTCGCAGGAGAAGCTGGTCGTCAAGGACGTCATCAAGGACGCCGACGGCACCACGCACACCCGCTACGACCGCACCTACGCCGGACTGCCGGTCCTGGGCGGCGACCTGATCGTGCACACCGCCAAGGGCGGCGCGGTCAAGTCGACGACCAAGTCGACGGACAAGACCATCAAGGTCGCCTCCACCACGGCGAAGATCGCCCCGCAGGCCGCCGCGAAGTCGGCACAGGGCACCGCCGCGAAGTCGCTCGCCGCGAAGAAGGGCGACGCGCAGGCCCCGAAGAAGGTCGTCTGGGCCGCCTCCGGCACCCCCGTCCTCGCCTACGACACCGTCGTCAAGGGCGTCCAGAAGGACGGCACGCCCAGCCGGATGCACGTCATCACCGACGCCAACAGCGGCAAGAAGCTGTTCCAGTACGACGAGATCCACACCGGCAAGGGCGAGAGCGAGTACAGCGGCAGCGTCGAGCTGGGCACCTCCAAGGAGGGCAACGGCTTCACGCTGACCGACGGCGAGCGCGGTGGCCACAAGACCTCCAACCTCGAGAACAGCGAGTCCGGCGACGGCAAGGCCTTCACGGACGAGGACGACAAGTGGGGCACCGGCAAGCCCGACGACCCGCAGACCGCGGCCGTCGACGCCCACTACGGTGCGGCCCAGACCTGGGACTACTACAAGACCGTGCACGGCCGCGCCGGCATCAAGGGTGACGGCAAGGGTGCCTCCTCGCGCGTCCACTACGGCGACAGCTACGTCAACGCCTTCTGGGACGACAGCTGCTTCTGCATGACGTACGGCGACGGCGAGGGCAACAAGAAGCCGCTCACCGCCATCGACGTCGCGGCCCACGAGATGTCGCACGGTGTCACCTCCGCGACCGCCAACCTCACCTACAGCGGTGAGTCCGGCGGCCTCAACGAGGGCACCTCGGACATCTTCGGCACCTCGGTCGAGTTCTACGCCAAGAACGACAAGGACCCGGGCGACTACCTCATCGGCGAGAAGATCGACATCAACGGTGACGGCTCCCCGCTGCGCTACATGGACAAGCCCAGCAAGGACGGCCAGTCGCAGGACAACTGGGACTCCAACACCGGTGGTCTCGACCCGCACTACTCCTCGGGTGTCGCCAACCACTTCTTCTACCTGCTGTCCGAGGGCAGCGGCCCGAAGGAGATCGGTGGCGTCAAGTACGACAGCCCGACGGCGGACGGCAAGAAGGTCGAGGGCATCGGCCGGGACAAGGCCGAGAAGATCTGGTTCAAGGCCCTGACCGAGTACATGACCTCGAACACGGACTACAAGGCCGCCCGCGAGGCGACGGTCAAGGCCGCCACCGACCTGTACAAGGCCGGCAGCCCCGAGGTCAAGGGCGTCGAGGCCGCCTGGACCGGTGTCGCCGTCAAGTGACGCGGTGCGCCCACAGGCGCTGATCGTCCCGGGGTGAGGTGACCCCGGAAGAACGAAGGCGGTGCCCGGAGTCTCTCCGGGCACCGCCTTCGCGTGCGCCGGCACGGGTGGCGGGGTCCGGGCAGCGCCCCCGGGAGCCGCTCGCCGGTGCCCGCCCTCCCCCGGGAGCGGCCGCCAGCCGACCGCCCCCCAACCCTCCCCCAACTCCCCACCTCCTATGGCGAGTTGGCTACCTCATCCGCACTTCCCGACACATTGCTACCACCGAGTCCGCCGATATGGCCGATTCCACCCCCTCATGCGCTCTTGTACGTACTCCCTCCTAGGGGGAGGCTTGCGCGACACCGGACATCCGCACACCGCAACTCCGCTGTGATCACACCGAGTTGAGGAGGCGAACGCCGACCGTGTCAGCGCCCCCGCGCAGCCGCCCGCGAACGGGCGGGCGCGTGTCCGCCGGGTCACGACAGACCCGTGGTTACGAACCGGTAGTTCACATTCCACCGGATTTCCGAGCCGCCGCACGAGGGAAGGCTCACCGAGTGGACCCCGGCCGGCCGTGCCATCCGCCAGCCGAGTGAAAGCGGGCTGGAGCGCACCTGCCCGCGCCCGGTTCCCCCGCCGCGAAACGGATACAAAGGACAAAATCCCGCAAAGCATCACAAGCCCAGGTGAGCCCATGATCGGTCGCATCCCTGTTCTGGACATCCGCCCGCAGATCGATTGCGGCCGCCGCCCGGCGAAGGCCGTGGTGGGCGAGACCTTCGAGGTCTCGGCCACGGTCTTCCGAGAAGGCCATGACGCGGTCGCGGCCAATGTGGTGCTGCGCAACCCCGCCGGCCGCTGCGGCCCCTGGAACCCGATGCGGGAACGGGCCCCCGGCACCGACCGGTGGAGCACCGAGGTCACCCCGGACCTCGAGGGCCGCTGGACCTTCACCGTCGAGGCCTGGTCCGACCCGCTGGCCACCTGGCGCAAGCACGCCTCGATCAAGGTCCCGGCGGGCATCGACACCGAGCTGGTGCTCGCCGAGGGCGCCGAACTGCACGAGCGGGCGGCCGTCGACGTCCCCAAGAGCGACGGCCGGGAGGCGGTGCTGGCCGCCGTGGACGCGCTGCGCGACCGGGACCTGCCCGCCGCCGCCCGCCTCGCCACGGCGCTCGCCCCCGAGGTCGTCGAGGCGCTGGACCGCCATCCGCTGCGCGAACTGCTCACCGTCTCGCGCCCGATGCCGCTGGTCGTCGAGCGCCGGCGGGCCCTGTACGGCTCGTGGTACGAGCTCTTCCCGCGCTCCGAGGGCGCCGTCGTCACCCCCGCCGGCACGGCAGTCAGCGGCACCCTGCGCACCGCCGCCGAGCGGCTGCCGGCCGTCGCCGCGATGGGCTTCGACGTGGTCTACCTCCCGCCCGTCCACCCCATCGGCACCGCCTTCCGCAAGGGCCCCAACAACGCCCTTTCGGCCGGCCCGGACGACGTCGGCTCCCCCTGGGCCATCGGCTCGGCGGCCGGCGGCCATGACGCCCTCCACCCGGACCTGGGCACCTTCGAGGACTTCGAGCACTTCGTGCGGACGGCCCGCGACCTGCGGATGGAGGTGGCCCTGGACTTCGCGCTGCAGTGCTCCCCCGACCACCCCTGGGTCACCCTGCACCCGCAGTGGTTCCACCACCGCCCGGACGGCTCGATCGCCTACGCCGAGAACCCGCCGAAGAAGTACCAGGACATCTACCCCGTCGCCTTCGACGCCGACTTCCGCGGGATCGTCCGCGAGACCCAGCGGCTGCTGCGCTTCTGGATGGCCAAGGGCGTACGGATCTTCCGGGTGGACAACCCGCACACCAAACCCGTGGCGTTCTGGGAGAAGGTGATCGGCGAGATCAACCGCACCGACCCGGACGTGCTCTTCCTCGCCGAGGCGTTCACCCGCCCGGCCATGCTGCACACCCTCGCCCAGGTCGGCTTCCAGCAGTCCTACACGTACTTCACCTGGCGCAACACCAAGCAGGAGCTGACCGACTACCTCACCGAGCTGTCCGGCGAGTCCGCCGCCTATCTGCGGCCCAACTTCTTCGTGAACACCCCGGACATCCTCAACGCCTACCTCCAGCAAGGCGGCCGCCCCGCCTTCGAGATCCGTGCCGTGCTGGCCGCCACCCTGTCCCCCAGCTGGGGCGTCTACGCCGGATACGAGCTCTGCGAGTCGACGCCGGTACGCCCCGGCAGCGAGGAGTACCTCGACTCGGAGAAGTACCAACTCAAGGCCCGCGACTGGGATGCGGCGGCGAAGCAGGGGCGTACCATCGCCCCGCTGATCACCGCGCTCAACCGCATCCGCCGCCGGCACCCTGCCCTGCAGCAGCTGCGCAATCTGCGCTTCCACCAGGTCGACAACGAGGCCGTGCTGGCGTTCTCCAAACGCGCCGGGCACGGCGAGGGGTCCGACACGGTGCTCACGGTGGTCAACCTCGACCCGCACCACACCCACGAGGCGACGGTGTCGTTGGACATGCCGGAACTCGGCCTCGGCCGGCACGAGTCCTTCCCGGTGCGCGACGAGCTCACCGGCGATACCTACCACTGGGGCAGGGACAACTATGTGCGCCTGGAGCCGGGCCGCTCACTGGCGCCCGCCCATGTGCTGTCGCTGCGACCGTCCTCACCGATCGGAGGGTCACCCAATTGATCGTCAATGAGCCAGTCCCCGACACGTTCGAGGACACCCCGGCGAAGGACCGCGATCCCGACTGGTTCAAACGGGCCGTCTTCTACGAAGTCCTGGTGCGCTCCTTCCAGGACAGCAACGGCGACGGCATCGGCGACCTCAAGGGCCTCACCGCCAAGCTCGACTATCTGCAGTGGCTGGGGGTGGACTGTCTCTGGCTCCCGCCGTTCTTCAAATCCCCGCTGCGGGACGGCGGTTACGACGTCGCCGACTACACCGCGGTGCTCCCGGAGTTCGGCGATCTGGCGGACTTCGTCGAGTTCGTGGACGCCGCGCACCACCGCGGCATGCGGGTCATCATCGACATGGTGATGAACCACACCAGCGATCAGCATCCGTGGTTCCAGGAGTCGCGCACCGACCCGGAAGGCCCGTACGGCGACTACTACGTCTGGGCGGACGACGACAAGCAGTACGCCGACGCGCGGATCATCTTCGTCGACACCGAGGCCTCCAACTGGACCTTCGACCCGGTCCGCAAGCAGTACTACTGGCACCGGTTCTTCTCCCACCAGCCGGACCTCAACTACGAGAACCCGGCGGTCCAGGAGGAGATGATCTCCGCCCTGCGGTTCTGGCTGGACCTGGGCATCGACGGCTTCCGGCTGGACGCGGTGCCGTACCTCTACGCGGAGGAGGGCACCAACTGCGAGAACCTGCCCGCCTCGCACGCCTTCCTCAAGCGGGTCCGGGCCGAGATCGACGCGCACTACCCGGACACCGTGCTGCTGGCCGAGGCCAACCAGTGGCCGGAGGACGTCGTCGACTACTTCGGCGACTATGCCGTCGGCGGCGACGAGTGCCATATGGCCTTCCACTTCCCGGTCATGCCGCGCATCTTCATGGCGGTGCGCCGCGAGTCGCGCTACCCGGTATCGGAGATCCTCGCCAAGACCCCGGCGATCCCGTCCGGCTGCCAGTGGGGCGTCTTCCTGCGCAACCACGACGAGCTGACCCTCGAAATGGTCACGGACGAAGAGCGCGACTACATGTACGCGGAGTACGCCAAGGACCCGCGGATGCGCGCCAACATCGGCATCCGCCGGCGACTGGCCCCGCTGCTCGACAACGACCGCAACCAGATCGAGCTCTTCACCGCCCTGCTGCTGTCGCTGCCCGGCTCGCCGATCCTTTACTACGGCGACGAGATCGGCATGGGCGACAACATCTGGCTCGGCGACCGCGACGCGGTACGCACCCCGATGCAGTGGACGCCCGACCGCAACGCCGGATTCTCCTCCTGCGACCCGGGCCGGCTCTTCCTGCCGACCATCATGGACCCGGTCTACGGCTACCAGGTCACCAATGTCGAGGCGGCGATGAGTTCCCCCTCCTCGCTGCTGCACTGGACCCGCCGGATGATCGAGATCCGCAAGCAGAACCCGGCGTTCGGGCTCGGCAGCTACACCGAGCTGTCCTCCACCAATCCGGCGGTGCTGGCCTTCCTGCGCGAGTCGCCGGGCACCGGCGGCGCGGACGACGACCTGGTGCTGTGCGTGCACAACTTCTCGCGGTTCGCCCAGCCGACGGAGCTGGACCTGCGCTCGTTCAGCGGCCGGCATCCGGTGGAGCTCATCGGCGGCGTCCGCTTCCCGGCCATCGGTGAGCTGCCGTACCTGCTGACGCTGGCGGGCCACGGCTTCTACTGGTTCCGGCTGCGCAAGAACTCCGCCTAGCCCCGGGGCCCTGACCGGGCACGGGCGCCGAGCATCCCGCCCGTACGCGGCCGCATGGCGCGTACGGGCGTTTTTCGACCTTTCGCTCGGGCAGTCTCCCTACTAACGCACGGCCGGGCGAACCATCGCCGGTCCCCCGGCTCGGGAGGGTGACCGCCGCACGGCGGAAGCGCGCACGCCAAAGACACTCCCGAAGCCGCTCCCTTCGGGGGGACCCGCACCGCCTCCGTACGGGGGTACCGCCACCGCGCCACCGCATAGTGAAGGCCGCATTCCGGGACACTTTGCCCTACCTGTCGTGTGCCCGGGGAAAGGACGCGACGCCATGTCGGACACCGCCCCGACCCGTGCCACCCGTAACACCCCTGACCGCCGCCCGCTCGTGACCGCCCCCGATCTGCTGTCCTCGCTGGTCCCGCTGCTCGCCGAGTGGGTGCCGCACCAGCGCTGGTTCGCCGGCAAGGGGCGGCCGCTGACCGGGTTCACGCTGCTCTCGGCCACCGAGCTGCTGCCGTGCACCGGCGCGGGCACCACTCCGGGGCTGCTGCAGTTGCTCGTGCGTGCCCAGCAGAGCGCCCCGCCGAGCCGTACACCGGCCGGCGGCGACTGCTACCAGCTTCTGCTGGGGGTGCATCCGGCGCCGGCACCGCAGCTGGCACCGGCGGTGATCGGCCGGCCGGGGGGCGGCCCGCTGCGCGGCCGTACGGTCTACGACGCGCTGCTGGACAACCGGCTGTGCGGGCTGCTGCTGGAGCGGCTGCGGGTACCGGGACGGCTCGGCGGGCTGCGGTTCTGCCGCGAGCCGCGGGTGGACATCCCCTCCGGGCTGCCGGCCAGGCCGATCGCCGTCGAGCAGTCCAACTCCTCCATCGTCTTTGGCGATTCGTTCATCCTGAAGGTCTTCCGGCGGGTCGAGCCGGGCGTCAACCCGGATCTGGAGCTGCCGCGGGCGCTGGCGGACGCCAAGTGCGCGCGGGTGCCGGCGCCCGCCGCGTGGTTCGAGTCGGCGACCGCCGAGGAGAGCGGCGAGGCGACGACGCTGGGCGTGCTCCAGCCGTTCCTGCCGGGGTCGGCGGACGGCTGGCAGCTGGCCCGGGGCGCGCTGGCCGTACGCGCCGACTTCACCGGCTCCGCGCGGGCGCTCGGGCACGCCACCGCGGAGGTGCACACCGCGCTCGCCCAGACACTGCCGACCACCGAGCTGCACCGCCCGCAGCTGGAGGTGATCGCCGCCCAGATGATCGAGCGGCTGGAGGCCACCGCCCGCGCGGTGCCCGTGCTGCAGCCCTACCGCACCCGGCTGCGCACCGCCTTCGACGCGCTGGCCGCGATGGGCCGAGACGGCCGCGGCTGGGCCGCCCAGCGCATCCACGGCGATCTGCACCTGGGGCAGACCCTGCGCTCCGCCGACGAGGGCCGCTGGTCACTGATCGACTTCGAGGGCGAACCGGCCCGCCCGCTGGCCGAGCGGCGGCAGCCGCAGCCGGCCGTGCGCGATGTCGCGGCGATGCTGCGCTCCTTCGACTACGCGGCGCGCGGCGGACCGGCCGGCGGGGACCCCTGGGCGCTGGAGTGGGCGCGGCGCACCCGTGCCGCCTTCTGCCGGGGCTACGCCGAGGCCGGCGGGCTCGATCCGCGCTCCGCGCCCGAACTGATGCGCGCCTACGAGACCGACAAGGCCGTCTACGAGGTGCTCTACGAGGCCCGCCACCGGCCCGACTGGCTGGCCGTCCCGATGGCCGCCGTCCGGCGGCTGGCGGCGGGCGGGGAGCCGGCCGTGGGGGCCCACCCTTACGACTCGCCGTGATCCCCACCCACCCCACGCCCCACCGACTTCCCGCCCCGAGGAGGCCCTCTCGTGACCGCCCGCCCGTCTCCCTCCACCGGACCGCCGCCGTCCGGCCGTACCCCTTCCGCCCCCGCACGCACCAAGCAGGCCGCGGCGACCGGGGCGGCCGCCGGGCCCGAGGCCCGCTCCCGCGCCGGCAACACCAAGCCGCCGGCCGGCACACACGGGGTGCGGCCCGCCGCCCCACTGCCCGAGGAGGACCGCGCCCGGCTGCTGGGCGGCGCACATCACGACCCGCACGCGCTGCTCGGCGCGCACCCCGTACGCGGCGGGCTGCTCATCCGCGCCCTGCGGCCGCACGCCCGGAGCGTCACCGTCGTGGCGAAGGGGCTGCGCGCCGAGCTGCCCCCCGAGGGCGACGGGCTGTTCGCCGGAGTGCTGCCGCTGCGCACCGCCCCGGAGTACGAGCTGCTGGTCGACTACGGCGAACACACCCTGACCGTCCACGACCCCTACCGCTTTCTGCCCGCGCTCGGCGAGCTGGACCTGCACCTGTTCGGCGAGGGCCGGCACGAGCAGCTGTGGCAGGCGCTCGGCGCGCGGACCATGGAGCACCAGGGCGTGACCGGCACCCGCTTCACCCTCTGGGCGCCCAACGCCCGGGGCGTCCGGGTCGTCGGCGACTTCAACTACTGGGACGGCACCGCCGGCCCGATGCGGTCGCTGGGCTCCTCCGGCGTCTGGGAGCTCTTCCTGCCCGGCATCGGCGCCGGCGAGCTGTACAAGTTCGAGATCACCCGGCCGGACGGGTCCCGGACCGTGCGCGCCGACCCGATGGCCCGGCGGACCGAGTGCCCGCCCGCGACCGCCTCGGTGGTGGACGAGTCGCACTTTCGCTGGCAGGACGCCGACTGGATGGCCCGGCGCGGCAGGCGGCCGGTGCACCAGGCGCCGTTCTCCGTCTACGAGGTGCATCTGCCCTCCTGGCGGCCCGGCCTCACCTACCGCCAGCTCGCCGAACAACTTCCGGTGTACGTGAAGGACTTGGGGTTCACCCACGTCGAGTTCATGCCGGTGGCCGAGCACCCCTTCGGCGGTTCCTGGGGCTATCAGGTGACCGGGTTCTACGCGCCGACCGCCCGGATGGGCACCCCCGACGACTTCCGGTTCCTGATCGACGCGTTGCACCGGGCCGGGATCGGCGTCCTGATGGACTGGGTGCCGGCGCACTTCCCGCGCGACGACTGGGCGCTGGCGGAGTTCGACGGCCGCCCGCTCTACGAGCACCAGGATCCGGCCCGGGCCGCGCACCCGGACTGGGGCACCCTGGTGTTCGACTACGGCCGCACCGAGGTCCGCAACTTCCTGGTCGCCAACGCGGTGTACTGGTGCGAGGAGTTCCATATCGACGGACTGCGGGTGGACGCCGTGGCCTCGATGCTCTACCTCGACTACTCGCGCGAGGACGGCGGCTGGACGCCCAACGTCCACGGCGGCCGCGAGGACCTCGACGCGGTGGCCTTTCTCCAGGAGATGAACGCGACGGTCTACCGCCGCTGCCCCGGAGTCGTCACCATCGCCGAGGAGTCCACGGCCTGGGACGGCGTCACCCGCGCCACCCACCACGTCGGGCCCGGCGGCTTCGGCGGCCTCGGCTTCGGCCTGAAGTGGAACATGGGCTGGATGCACGACTCGCTCGGCTATGTCTCCAAGGAGCCGGTGCACCGCAAGTACCACCACGGCGAGATGACCTTCTCCATGATCTACGCCTACTCCGAGAACTATGTGCTGCCGATCTCCCATGACGAGGTCGTGCACGGCAAGCGGGCGCTGGTGTCGAAGATGCCCGGCGACTGGTGGCAGCAGCGGGCCAACCACCGGGCCTACCTCGGCTTCATGTGGGCCCACCCGGGCAAGCAACTCCTGTTCATGGGGCAGGAGTTCGCCCAGGGCGCGGAGTGGGCGGAGAGCCACGGCCCGGACTGGTGGCTGCTGGACTCCTCCTACGAGGCGGAGCCGGACCACCGCGGCGTACGCGATCTCGTCCGCGACCTGAACCGCCGGTACGCGGCCGCCCCCGCCCTGTGGGAACGCGACACCGATCCGGCCGGCTTTTGCTGGATCGACGGCGACGCGAGCGAGGACAACGTCTTCTCCTTCCTGCGCTTCGCCGCCGACGGCTCCCCGCTGATCTCGGTCAGCAACTTCTCCCCCGTCGTGCGCCACGCCTACCGGCTCGGGGTCCCCGACGACATCCCCGCCTGGCGCGAGGTCCTCAACACCGACGACTCGCGCTACGGCGGCAGCGGCGTCGCCAACCCCGACCTCCTCAAGACCGAACCCACCCCCTGGAACGGCCGCGGCTCCTCCCTCACGACCGTCCTCCCCCCGCTGGCGACGCTCTGGTTCACCCCGGCCTGAGCGCCTCTCCGCTGCGCTTTGCTGCGGCCGACTCGTCTGCTTTCGCGCCGTTGCGCCTGCGGCGGGCGGTTGTTTGTCGGCTGCGGCCCCGTGGTGGTTGTTCGCCGTTGCGCCTGCGGCGGGCGTGGTGTTGTCGGCTGCGGTGACAGCCCTACGGACTCCGGCCTACGGTCTGTCCCCTCCCGTGGGTGGATGGTGAACAGGCCGGTGGGGGCGGGCCCCGTCCGTCGACTACCGGCACACGAACGCCGACGTTCACCCCCACCGGTCTCCTCTTCCCCCACTCACGGGAGGGGGCGGACCGCAGGACGAAGTCCGGAGGGCCGCACCCGCTGCCGAAAACGCCCCGCGCAGCGGCACCAGCCCGCCGCAGGCGCAACGGCGCGAAAGCCAGACAAGTCGGCCGCAGCAAAGCGCAGCGGAGGGGCCCGCCGCAGGCGCCACGGCGCGAAACCACCACGGCGGGAAAGCCAAAAACGTGGGAAGCCAAGCCAAGCGCAGCGGAAACCTAGACCTTGGCCGACTCCTTCGCGCCCCCGTCGCGCCGTTCGGCGACCTCCGCGCCGAGCGGCTCGGCATGGGCGTCGTCGACCAGCGTCTTCTCGTCGAACGGGATCCGGCCGGCCAGCACCTCGGCCGCCCTGGCCTTGTCGATCTCCTTGGTCCAGGTGCCGACCAGGACGGTGGCCACCGCGTTGCCCGCGAAGTTGGTCAGGGCGCGCGCCTCGCTCATGAAGCGGTCGATGCCGACGATCAGGCCGACGCCGTCGACCAGTTCGGGGCGGTGCGACTGCAGGCCGCCGGCGAGCGTGGCCAGGCCCGCACCGGTGACCCCGGCCGCGCCCTTCGACGCGATGATCATGAAGACCAGCAGCGAGATCTGCTGGCCGAGCGAGAGCGGCTTGCCCATCGCCTCGGCCACGAACAGCGAGGACATCGTCAGGTAGATGGCGGTGCCGTCGAGGTTGAAGCTGTAGCCGGTCGGGACGGTGATGCCGACCACCGGCTTGCTGACGCCCAGGTGCTCCATCTTGGCGATGAGGCGGGGCAGCGCGGACTCCGAGGAGGAGGTGGACAGGATCAGCAGGAACTCGCGGGCGAGGTACTTCAGGAGGATGAAGATGTTGATCCCGGCGACCAGCCGGAGCAGCGCGCCGAGCACCACGAGCACGAACAGCAGACAGGTGACGTAGAAGCCGACCATGATGATGGCCAGGGACTTCAGCGCGTCCAGGCCGGTCTCGCCGACCACCGCCGCGATGGCGCCGAAGGCACCCACCGGCGCCACCCACATGATCATGGCCAGCACCCGGAAGACCAGCTTCTGGACGTGCCCGATGCCGCGCAGCACCGGCTCGCCCGCCGAGCCCAGCGCCTGCAGGGCGAAGCCGACCAGCAGCGCCACCAGCAGCGTCTGCAGTACCTCGCCCTGGGTGAAGGCGGAGACCAGCGTCTTGGGGATCATGCCGAGCAGGAACTCGGGGAGCGACTCGCCGCCGCCCTCGGTCTGGGCCTGGCCCGCGTGCCGTACGGTCTCGGTCAGATGCAGCCCGGAGCCGGGCTGCAGGATGTTGCCGACGACCAGGCCGATGGCGAGCGCCACGGTGGACATCACCATGAAGTAGCCGAGGGCCAGTCCGCCCACCGCGCCGACCTTGGCGGCCTTACGCACCGAGCCGACGCCCAGCACGATGGTGCAGAAGATGACCGGCGAGATCATCATCTTGATCAGGTTCACGAAGCCGGTGCCGAGCGGCTTGAGCTGGACCGCCACGCCGGGGGCGGCGAAGCCCACGATGATGCCGAGCAGCACCGCCCCGATGACGGCGATGTAGAGGAAGTGGGTCCGGTCCCGCTTGGCCGGCGCTCTGTCCTCGGTGGTGCCCCCGGACGGCGGGGTCTGTGCAGCCACGGCTGCCTCCTCGGGTCTACGGCTCTGCGCCTGATCTGGGCCCCCAGGCCGTTCAGGCACTGGGGGGAGGCTCGGCGCACGACAAGTCCCGGCGACTATGCACGCCCGTGTGGCGCCCGTCACCCTTACGTGCATTTCGTTCACGCAAAAGTGACCGTGCAGACTGTTCCGCATGCGACTCCCCCGACCCCGGCCGCCCCGCCGGCTGCGCGGCCCCCGCAGCCTCGCCGGGCAGCTCTTCGCGATGCAGGTCGTGCTGGTGGCGGCGGTCGTCGTGGGCTGCGCCGTCTTCGCGTACGTCAGCGCCGGCCGGCAGGCGGAGGAGACCGCGCGGCGGCAGGCGACCGCGGCGGCCACCGCCGTCGCCGACTCCCCGGCCGTCGTCGCGGCGGCCCGCGCCAAGGACCCCACCGCGGCGCTCCAGCCGTACGCCGAACGGCTGCGGCGCGATGCGGGCGTCGACTTCGTGGTGGTGATGGCGCCGGACGGCACCCGCTGGACGCACCCGGAGCCGTCCGCGATCGGCGGGACGTACCTGGGGCACATCGGCCCGGCACTGCGCGGCGAGATCTTCCCCGAGACGCACATGGGCGTGCTCGGCCCGTCCGTGCGGGTCGTCGCGCCGGTCCACGACCCGCGGCGCGGCGGGAGGATCACCGCGCTGGTCAGCTCGGGGATCACCATCGAGACGATCAGCGAGCAGCTGCGCGACCAGGTCCTGGCGCTGGTCGGGGTGGCGGCCGCGGCGCTGGCGCTCGGCGGCGCCGGCACGTATGTGATCAACGCCCGGCTGCGGCGGCACACGCACGGGATGAACGCCCAGGAGCTGAGCCGGATGCACGACTACCACCAGGCCGCGCTGCACGCCGTGCGCGAGGGGCTGCTGATGCTCGACGGGCAGCGCAGGGTCGCCCTGATCAACGACGGCGGACGGGAGCTGCTGGGGCTGCCGGGGGACGCGGTGGGAAGGCCGGTCACCGAGCTGGGACTGCCGCAGCCGCTGGCCGAGGCGCTGCACTCGCCCGGCCCGCGGGTCGACGAGCTGCATCTGACCGGCGAGCGGGTGCTGGTGGTCAACTCCTCCCCGATCTCCGGCGGCGAGCAGCGCGGCAGCGTCGTGACCCTGCGCGATCACACCGAACTCCAGGCGCTGTCGGGCGAGTTGGACTCGGTACGCGGCTTCGCCGAGGCGCTGCGCTCCCAGGCCCACGAGGCCGCCAACCGGCTGCACGCGGTGGTCTCGCTGATCGAGCTGGGGCGGGCCGAGGAGGCCGTGGAGTTCGCCACCGCGGAACTGGAGCTGGCACAGGCGCTGACCGACCAGGTCGTCGGCGCGGTCGCCGAGCCGGTGCTCGCCGCGCTGCTGCTCGGCAAGGCGGCGCAGGCCAACGAGCGCGGCGTCGAGCTGGCGCTGACGCCCGACAGCCGGATCGACGACGGGCTGCTGCCGCCCGGCCTGCCGGCCCGCGATCTGGTGACGGTGCTGGGCAACCTCCTCGACAACGCCATCGACGCCGCAGCCCCGACGCAGGGACACGGCGCCGGCGCGCCGCCGCGGGTGCGGGTCACCGCGCGGGCGGCCGGCGGCGAGCTGCTGCTGACGGTGGCGGACAACGGGCCGGGGGTGGCCGCGGACGACACCGAGGAGATCTTCCGGCGCGGCTGGACCACCAAGCAGCCGGCCCCCGCGCCCGACCGGGGCCCCGGGCACGGCCACGGCCTGGGCCTGGCCCTGGTCCAGCAGGCGGTACGGCGCAACGGCGGCACCCTCGCGCTGGACCACGCACCGGAAGGCGGCGCGCGGTTCACCGTACGGCTGCCGCTGCGGACGGAGGCGACGGCATGAGCGGACCGACGGATGGGGGCCGCCCGGCCGCGAGAGGATGTGCCCGGTGAGCCCCTCCGAGATCCGGGTCCTGGTCGTCGAGGACGACCCGGTGGCCGCCGCCGCGCACGCCCTGTACGTGGGGCGGGTGCCCGGCTTCGCCGTCTCCGGCACCGTGCACTCCATGGGCGACGCCCGCCGCCACCTCGACCAGCACGCCGTCGACCTGCTGCTGCTGGACCTGTACCTGCCCGACGGCCACGGCCTGCAGCTGGTGCGTACGCTCCGGGCGGCCGGGCACACCGCCGACATCATCGCGGTCACCTCGGCCCGCGATCTGGCCATGGTGCGCGAGGGCGTCTCGCTGGGCGTGGTGCAGTACGTGCTCAAGCCGTTCACCTTCGCCACCCTGCGCGACCGGCTCACCCGCTACGCCGAGTTCCGCGCCACGACCGGCGAGGCCAGCGGCCAGGACGAGGTGGACCGGGCGATCGCCGCGCTGCGCGCACCGCGCCCGGCCGCGCTGCCCAAGGGCCTGACCGCTGCCACCCTGCGGGCGGTGACCGATGTGCTGCGGGCCTCCGGCAGCGGGCTGACGGCGACCGAGGCGGCCGCCGACGTGGGTATCTCCCGGATCACCGCCCGCCGCTACCTCGAACACCTCGTGGAGAGCGGCCGGGCCGCCCGCGCCCCGCAGTACGGCCAGGTCGGCCGCCCCGAATTGCGCTACCGCTGGTCGGGGCATTGACCCACTGTGATCGGTGACTTACTTTCAGCTGGCAGTACACCGTGGCCAGTTGACCGTCGCCGTTGACCGTGGTTCGTCGCTGGAGGTCGTGCCGTGCGCCCCACCGCCCCGCTGATTCTGCTCGCCGCCGCCGTCGTGGCCGCCGGTACGCTCACCGCCTGCGGCGGCGGGTCCGGGAGCGACGGCGACACCGTCAAGGTCGCCTTCATCAAGGACACCAACGCCAAGGTCACCGTCCGGGACGACTACATCCGCCTGGTGGCCCGGCAGTTCGAGAAGGCCAACCCCGGCAAGAAGGTCCGGCTCATCCCGATCCAGGCGTCGGAGAACGACTACTACACCAAGATCCAGCAGATGATGCGCTCCCCGAGGACCGCACCGGACCTGGTCTACGAGGACACCTTCCTGGTCAACTCCGATATCAAGGCGGGGCTGTTGCGGCCGCTGGACCCCTACCTCGACGGATGGGACGACTGGCGGCGGTTCCAGCCGGCCGCGAAGGCCGCGGCCAGGGGCCAGGACGGCAAGACCTACGGCGTCCCGGACGGTACGGACACCCGCGGGCTGTGGTTCAACAAGAAGATCTTCAAGAAGGCCGGACTGCCCGCCGACTGGCGGCCCCGGAACTGGGCCGAGGTTCTTCACGCCGCCCGGACCGTCAAACGCGAGGTCCCCGGGGTCGTCCCGCTGAACGTCTTCACCGGCAAGGGCGCGGGCGAGGCCGCCGTGATGCAGGGCTTCGAGATGCTGCTGTACGGCACCGGCGAGCACCAGCTCTACGACCCGGCGAGCAAGAGGTGGGTCACCGGCACCAAGGGCTTCAAGGACAGCCTGACCTTCATCGACACGGTCTACAAGGAAGGGCTCGGGCCCGAGGTCTCCGACGCCCTCAGCCCCAACATCCAGACGAACGTGGCCGCCGAGCTGCTGCCCGAGGAGAAGCTCGCGATCGACCTCGACGGCTCCTGGCTGGGCCAGCAGTGGCAGAAGACGGGCGGCGGCAACCCCTGGCCCGAGTGGTCGACGACGCTGGGCCAGGCGCCGTTCCCCACCCAGCACGGCGCGCCGCCCGGCAAGGTCAGCCTGGCCGGCGGCTGGACCTGGTCGGTGCCCCAGAAGGCCCAGCAGCCCGAGCTGGCCTGGAAGTTGATCAAAACCTTCCAGACGCGGGCCAACGCGCTGGAGTGGTGCGTACGCGGCGCGCAGATCGCGGTCCGCAAGGACGTCGCGGCCGATCCGCGGTATCTGAAGTCCGTACCCGGCATCGGCTTCTTCACCGGCCTGGTCGAGATCAGCCGGTACCGGCCGGCGCTGCCCGCCTACCCGAAGGTCGCCGCGGCGATCGGCGAGGCGATGGAGGCGGTCACCGCCGACGACGCCTCGCCGGAGAAGGCCGCCAAGGACTACGACCAGGCGCTCGGGTCCCTCGTGGACGGCCGGACGGTCGCCAAGCCATGACGGCCGGCGCCGCCGCGCGGGCCGCGGCCGCCGCCCGTACGCCTCGTGCCGTCCCGGTGCGCGGCCGGCTGCTGCGCTGGTCCCCGATCGTCCCCGCCACCGTCCTGCTGCTGCTCTTCCTCGCCGGCCCGATCGGCTACTGCGTCGGGATCGCCTTCACCGACACCCAGCTGACCGGCCAGGAGTCGGCGTCCTTCGTCGGGCTGGCCAACTTCCGCCACGCCCTGGGCGATCCGGCGTTCCGCAACGCGGTGGTGCTCACCCTGGTCTTCACCGTGCTCTCCTCGATCCTCGGGCAGAACACCCTGGGGCTGGCGCTGGCCGGCCTGCTGCGCCGCGCCTCGCGGCCCGTACGGTCGCTGACCGGCGCGATGGTGATCACCGCCTGGGTCCTGCCGGAGATCGTCGCGGGCTTCTTGCTCTACACCTTCTTCGAGCGGCGCGGCACCCTCAACGCCCTGCTGGAGTGGCTCCATCTGCCCACCCAGAACTGGCTGTTCACGCTGCCCGTCCTGGCCGTGTCGTTCGCCAACGTCTGGCGCGGTACGGCGTTCTCGATGCTGATCTACTCCGCGGCGCTCTCCGGGATCCCGCGGGAGGTCACCGAGTCCGCGGAGGTCGACGGCGCGGGCGGGCTGCGGCGGCTGTGGCACGTCACGCTGCCGATGATCCGCCGCTCCATCGGCACCAATCTGATGCTCAACACCCTGCAGACGCTCTCCGTCTTCGGCCTCATCTGGGCGATGACGCGGGGCGGCCCCGGAGGCCGCAGCCAGACGCTGCCGGTGTTCATGTACGACCAGGCGTTCATGAAGTCGCTGATCGGCTACGGCACCGCGGTGGCACTGCTGTTGCTGCTGGTGGGCGCGTTGTTCTCGGTGGTCTATCTGCGCCTGCTGCGCGAGGAGGTCTGAGCCGTGCCGCTGCCCCGCCGGGTCCGCCACCGGATCGCCGCCGACGCCGGAGCGCTCACCGCGGCGGCGGCGTTCGCCGTGCCGCTGGTCTGGCTGGTGCTGTCGTCGCTGGACGCGGAGGCGACGCTGCGGGTGCGGATCCCCACGTCCCCGACGACGGCGAACTTCTCGGCGGTGCTGACCGACGAGATCACCTTCACCCCGATGCTCAACAGCCTGCTGATCTGCGGTGGGGCCACGCTGCTCACGGTGGTCTGCGCGGCGCTGGCGGCCTATCCGCTGTCCCGCTACCGCTCGCGCTTCGCCCGTCCGTACCTGCTGACGATCCTGTTCGCGACCTGCCTGCCGATCACCGCGGTGATGGTCCCGGTCTACGGGCTGTTCGTGCAGGTCGACCTGATCGACACCCGTTACGGCACCGCGCTGTTCCTGGCCGCCGCCCAACTCCCGTTCGCCATCTGGCTGACGAAGAACTTCATGGACGGGGTCCCGAAGGTCCTGGAGGAGGCGGCGTGGACGGACGGCGCCTCCTGGCAGCAGACGCTGCTGCGGGTGATCCTGCCGCTGATGGGGCCAGGTCTCGGCGTCGTCGCGATCTACACCTTCATCATGATGTGGGGCAATTTCTTCGTGCCCTTCATGCTGCTGCTCTCGCCGGAGCAGCTGCCCGCTTCGGTGAGCATCTTCAATTTCTTCGGCAATTACGGCGCCATCGCCTTCGGTGAACTCGCGGCATTTTCGATCCTTTACTCGACACCGGTCGTCCTGCTGTACATCCTTATTTCGCGGCGATTGAGCGGCGGCTTCGCGCTCGGCGGGGCGGTGAAGGGCTAGTGAAGGCCGGTGAAACTTCCGTGACCTCGACGGCGCCGGCGAGCGGTGCGATGCCGAAAATCGGCTCCCTGCCGACCGGGTAAAACCGGCCAGCTAGTAGCTTCCTACGACATTCAACCTTGGCTATCCGCACCATAGGTATTCAGCCACTCCGTCACTTACCGTGTGCCGGTGAACACGCACGCCGCAGAGCCGCGCCGGCCCCCCTTCAACGCCGAGGCCGCCCGCCGCTTCCGCGAGAACCTCGGCATGACCCCCGCCCATGTCGCCTACGGAATTTGGGCCGCCTTCGGAATACAGATATCGCCGGCGACGGTGGCGTCCTGGGAATTGGGGGAGGCCGCCCCCACCGAGTCCGAGCTGACCGCGCTCGCCGGCGCCCTGTGGTGCGCGCCCGGCGACCTGCTGGGCGCGCCGGGCACCCTGCGCGAATACCGCCTCGCGCACGGCCTGTCCCCGGACGGCCTGGCGCTGGCCGTCGGCATGGACCAGGCCGCGTACGAGCGGCTGGAGGCCGGCGGGACCTGGCGCGGCAACGACCGGCAGGCCGCGGCGCTCGCCCGGACGCTCCAGCTGCCACTGCCCGCGCTGCTCCGCTTCACCGGCCGCGCCGAGAAGCTGACCGAGCTGCTGACCAGCGCCGTCACCACCCGCTGGCAGGCCTACGTCCGGCCGGTCGGCAAGCTCACCTCCCTCCCCAAAGAGGACGTCCAGGACGTCCTGCAGGAGCTGCACGCCGACTATCAGGCGTCGATGGCGGCTACGCTCAACTGGGGCGGCGGGGGCGGCACCGAGGTGTCCGGGCAGGCGGGGCGCGCCTTTGTGGACGACATCCTGGCCGAGTTCTGGAAGCGGGTCGGCCAGTAGCGGCCCCGGGGATCCGGGGCATCCCCGAGGGATCATGTCGGCCCCAGGGCGGAGCGGCGTCCCCCCAGAGAATGACGTCGGGGGCGGTGATGGCACTTCCGGCCGGTGCGACTTTCGGTCCTCCCGGCTGAGGTAGGCGCTGACCTGCACCGAAAGAATGGGACGGTCGAATCGTCCGTCCCCTTCCCAGGAGTACCCGTGTCCCACGCGGCAGCCGTTCCCGGCTTCCCCACGTCCACCCGCGGCACCGCCGCCGTCGCCGCCCGCGCGACGGATCTGAGCAAGGTCTACGGCCAGGGGGAGACCCGTGTCGTGGCGCTGGACTCCGTCTCGGTCGAGTTCGGCAAGGCCCGGTTCACCGCCATCATGGGCCCGTCCGGCTCCGGCAAGTCGACGCTGATGCACTGCATGGCGGGCCTGGACACGATCTCCGCCGGCTCGGCCCGGATCGGCGACGTGGAGCTGGCGTCCCTCAACGACAAGCAGCTGACGCGGCTGCGCCGGGACAAGATCGGCTTCATATTCCAGGCGTTCAACCTGCTGCCGACGCTCTCCGCACTGGAGAACATCACGCTGCCGATGGACATCGCGGGCCGCAAGCCCGACCGGGAGTGGCTCAGCGCCGTCATCGAGACCGTCGGGCTGTCCGGGCGTCTCGCCCACCGGCCGGCGCAGCTCTCCGGCGGCCAGCAGCAGCGGGTCGCGGTCGCCCGGGCACTGGCCGCCCAGCCGGAGATCATCTTCGCGGACGAGCCGACCGGCAACCTCGACTCCCGCTCCGGCGCCGAGGTGCTGGGCTTCCTGCGGGAGTCGGTGCGGGCGATGGACCAGACGGTGGTGATGGTCACCCATGACCCGGTCGCGGCCGGCTATGCCGACCGGGTGGTCTTCCTCGCGGACGGCCGGATCGTCGAGGAGCTCCACGAGCCGACCGCGGACGCCGTCCTCGACCGGATGCGGCTGTTCGACGCCAAGGGCCGGACGAGCTAGCCGGGGGCCGAACGAGCCCACGCGGGCGCCGCGCGCCCCCCGCCGTGCCCCGGGCGCGGCCCTTCATCCCGAGAACCGGACCCAGGACTGACACCACCACCATGCTCCGTACTGCCCTGCGCAACGTCCTTGCGCACAAAGCCCGATTGATGATGACCGCGCTGGCGGTCCTGCTCGGCGTCGCCTTCGTCGCCGGCACCCTCATCTTCAGCGACAGCGTCGGCGAGGCCGTCAAGAACGCCTCCGCCAAGAACCTCAAGGACGTGGCCGTCTCCGTCCAGGCCACCGACAGCGGCCCCGACGCGCCCGATGCCGCCGCCGCGGAGAAGGACGGCAAGCGGGCCACCGCCCTCGACGACAAGCTCGCTGACCGTATCCGCGCACTGCCCGGCGTCGCCTCCGTCCGCGCGAACGTCACCGGCGAGGCCACTCTCGCCGGCCCCGACGACCAGCCCGTCGGCAACGGCTGGCAGAACCGCGCCGTCAACTACCAGCCGGGCAAGGACGGCAAGGACGCCCGCTATCCGCTCCTCCAGGGCCGCGGGCCGGCCGACGGCGGCGAGATGGCGCTGGCCGAGAGCACCGCGAAGGCGGCCGGCGTCAAGCTCGGCGACACCGTGCGGTTCGCCACCGACGGTCCGGTGCTGAAGAAGAAGCTGGTCGGCCTCGTGGCCAGCGACGATCCGCAGGTGACCGCGGGCGGCAGCCTGGCGCTGTTCGACACCGCCACCGCGCAGAAGCTCTACCTCCACCCCGGCCAGTTCGACGAGCTGGTCGTGGCCGCAGCGCCGGGCACCGACGAGCGGGCGCTGACCGCGAAGGTCCGCGAGGTGCTGCCCAAGGACCGGGCCGAGGCGACCAGCGGCGCCGAGCTCGCCGCCGAGCAGTCCCGGATGATCGCCGCGCAGAACAGCGCGCTGAGCAAGACGCTGCTGACGTTCGCCGGTATCGCCCTGTTCGTCGGGGTGTTCATCATCGCCAACACCTTCACCATGCTGATCTCCCAGCGCAGCCGCGAGATCGCGCTGCTGCGCGCGGTCGGCGCCTCGCGCCGGCAGGTGGTGCGCTCGGTGCTCGCCGAGGCGGCGCTGCTCGGCCTGATCTCCTCGGTCGTCGGCTTCGCGCTCGGGCTCGGGATCGCGGTGGGGCTGCGGGCGGTGCTGGACGCCAACGGCGCGGGCTTCCCGGACGGGCCGGTCGTCATCAGCCCGTCCACGGTGGGCGCCGCGCTGGCGGTGGGCGTCGTGGTGACCGTACTGGCCGCCTGGCTGCCGTCCCGCAAGGCGGCGAAGATCGCGCCGGTGGAGGCGCTGAGCAGCGTCGAGGCGCCGCCCGCGATGCGCAGCCTGGTCCTGCGCAACACCATCGGCGCGGTGATCACCGGGCTGGGCGTCGCGGTGATGTTCTATGTCTCCACCCTGAAGTCCGGTGACGATCTGCCGATCGCCATGCTGGGCTCGATGCTGACGCTGGTCGGCGTGATCATCCTGGCGCCGCTGCTGTCCCGTCCGCTGGTCTCGCTGGCCGGCCTGGTCACCACCCGGCTGTTCGGGATCGGCGGCAAGCTGGCCAAGGAGAACGCGCTGCGCAATCCGCGCCGTACGGCGGCGACCGGGTCCGCGCTGATGATCGGGCTCACCCTGATCACCGGGATGACGGTCGTGGGGCACTCCGCCCAGCTGGGCATGGACAAGATGGCCGCCAACGGGGTGAGCGCCGACTACAAGGTGACGACCTCGACCTATGTCGGCCTGGACCCCGCCCTGTCGAAGAAGGTCGCGAAGGTGCCGGGCGTGGCGGCGATGGCCCCGCTGCGCGGCACGGGCTTCAGCACCGGCGACGGCGCCCCCGGCGACGGCGGCTTCGGCTACCTGCGCGGCACCGACCTCACCCAGATCGACAAGGTCGCCCGGCTGACCTTCACCCAGGGCTCGCTGGACGCCGTCCGGGCCGCCGGCGCCATCGCCGTCTCCGAGAAGGGCGCCAAGGAGCACGGCTGGCGCGTCGGGGACACGGTGAGCGTCAGCTTCGACGAGAAGAAGAAGACCAAGCTGAAGGTCGCCGCCGTCTACAAGGAGAACGAGGCGCTGGGCGAGACCTTCGGCGATGTGTCGCTGGTCGACCCGCATCTGTCCCGGTTCAAGAACGAAGAACTGCTGGTCAAGGCCACCGACGGCACCTCCCCCGCGCTGGTCGCGGACATCCGGCACGCGCTCGGCGACAGCCCGCTGCTGAAGGTCCAGAGCCGCGAGGACCTGCGCAAGGAGAACGCCGGCCAGATCGACACCGTCGTGAACATGGTCTACGGGCTGCTGGGCATGGCCGTCATCATCGCGGTGGTCGGCGTGGTCAACACCCTGGCGATGTCGGTGTTCGAGCGGACCCGGGAGATCGGGATGCTGCGGGCGATCGGCCTGGCGCGCAGCGGCATCAAGCAGATGGTGCGGCTGGAGTCGGTGGTCATCTCGCTGTTCGGCGCGGTGCTCGGCATGGGCGTGGGGATCTTCCTGGCCTGGGCCGGCGGCAGCCTGGTCGGCTCGTCGTTCCCGACGTACGAGATGGTGCTGCCCTGGGGCAGGCTGGGGCTGTTCCTGCTGATCGCGCTGGTCGTAGGGGTGCTGGCGGCGCTGTGGCCGGCCCGCCGGGCGGCCCGGCTGAACATGCTGGAGGCGATCGGGGCGCAGTAGGGCCCCACGTGCGACGGCGGGGGGGGGGGGCCGCCGGGGGGGGGGGGGGGGGGGGGGGGGGGTGTGGGTGGGGGGGGGGGGGGGGGGGGGGGGGGCGGTTGGGTGGGTCGGGGGGGGGGGAGGGGAGAACCATA
>NZ_JBVIRA010000002.1:281709-288077 GCF_055576575.1 Streptomyces sp. NPDC033270 | reverse complement strand
GAAATCTACCTTGACGTTCGAGCCCTCTCTCCTGCCAAGACGCTCTTCCGATCTCGCCTTCCCTCGGTCGAGGGGAGGCGCGCCGCCGTCGGTGCGTCCGCGGTACCGGGGCCGGGGCGCGGCCCGGTCCGGTGGATCCGGGCGGGCCTAGAAGACCGACTCCGCCTCGTCCATCCGCCACCCGGGCACGGTCTTGAGTTCGGTGACCGCCTCGGCCAGCGGCACCATCGTGATGTCGGTGCCGCGCAGCGCGGTCATCTTGCCGTAGTCGCCGCGGTGCGCGGCCTCGACGGCGTGCCAGCCGAAGCGGGTGGCGAGCACCCGGTCGTAGGCGGTGGGGGTGCCGCCGCGCTGGACGTGGCCCAGGATGACCGGGCGGGCCTCCTTGCCGAGGCGCGTCTCCAGTTCGTGGGCGAGCGCGGTGCCGATGCCGGAGAACCGCTCGTGGCCGTACTGGTCGATGGCGCCCTTCTTGTAGTCCATCGTCCCCGGCGCCGGGTGCGCGCCCTCGGCGACGCAGATCACGGCGAACTTCTTGCCCCGCGCGAACCGCTCCTCGACCATCGTGACCAGGTCGTTGACGTCGAACCCGCGCTCGGGCAGGCAGATGCCGTGGGCGCCGCCGGCCATGCCGGACTCCAGCGCGATCCAGCCCGCGTGCCGGCCCATCACCTCGACGACCATCACCCGCTGATGCGACTCCGCGGTGGTCTTGAGGCGGTCGATCGCCTCGGTGGCGACGCCGACGGCGGTGTCGAAGCCGAAGGTACGGTCGGTGGAGGAGATGTCGTTGTCGATGGTCTTGGGCACCCCGACGACCGGCAGCCCGGCGTCCGACAGCATCCGGGCGGCGGTGAGGGTGCCCTCGCCGCCGATCGGGATCAGCACGTCGATGCCGTAGTCCTTGGAGTGGTCCTTGGCGTCCTCGCAGGCCTCGCGCAGCCGGGCCCGCTCCAGTCGGGAGGAGCCGAGGATGGTGCCGCCGCGGGCGAGGATGCCGCTGACCCCTTCGAGGTCGAGCTTGCGGAAGCGGCCGTCGAGCAGGCCCTTGAAGCCGTCCTCGAAACCGATGACCTCGTCGCCGTGGCCGGTGAGGGCGCGGTGGACGACAGACCGGATCACAGCGTTCAGGCCGGGGCAGTCGCCGCCTGCGGTGAGGACTCCGATACGCATCGTGCTGTGTCTCCTGTGCTCGCTCGTCGGTTCCCTGACCCGGTCCGATTGTTTCATGGTCCGACGGGCCCCGGCCGCACCCGCGCACCTGTCCCCTACTGTCCCCGCACGGGCTCCACAAGGGAAACTGGGAGAGCGGCCTAGCCAGCCTCGCAGGTATTGTCAAGAGGGGCAGGCCCGCAATAACGGCTGATTTTGACCTTGCGACCAACGGAATGGATCGGAGAGCACGCGTGACGCGCAGCGTGTACGTGACCGGTATCGACCGCGGCGACGGCCGCCAGGTCATCGAGCTGGGGGTCATGGAGCTCCTGACCCGCCATGTCGACCGGGTGGGGGTCTTCCGCCCGCTGATGCACGACGACGGACCCGACCGGCTCTTCGACCTGCTGCGGGCCCGCTACCGGCTCGCCCAGTCACCCGAGAGCGTCTACGGCCTCAGCTACGAGGAGGCCGCCACGCTCCAGGCCGAGCGCGGCACCGACGAGCTGGTCTCCCGGCTCGTCGACCGCTTTCACGCCGTGGCCAAGGACTACGAGTACGTCCTGGTGCTCGGCTCGGACTACGCGGGCACCAGCCTGCCGGCCGAGCTGAACCTCAACGCCCGCCTCGCCAACGAGTTCGGCGCCTCGGTGCTGGCCGTCGTCGGCGGCCAGGGCCAGGAGGCCGAGTCGGTGCGCGCCGAGGCCCGCAACGCCTACCGCGCCTACCACTCGCTGGGCTGCGACGTGGTGGCCATGATCGTCAACCGGGTGGCCCCCGAGCTGCGCCAGGCGGTCGTCGAGCGGCTCTCCGCCCGCCTCCCGGTCCCCTGCTACGCACTGCCCGAGGACGGCTCGCTCTCCGCACCGACCGTCGGCCAGATCGTCCACACCCTCGGCGCCGAGGTGCTGCTGGGCGACGACTCCGGGCTCGCCAGGGACGCGCGCGACTTCGTCTTCGGCGGCGCCATGCTGCCGACCTTCCTCAAGGCTCTCACCCCCGGCTGCCTCGTCGTCACCCCCGGGGACCGGGCCGACCTGGTCATCGGCTCGCTCGCCGCGCACAGCGCCGGTGCGCCGCCGATCGCCGGGGTGCTGCTCACCCTCGACGAGCGGCCCGGCCCGGACATCATGGCGCTGGCGAACCGGCTCGCCCCCGGGACCCCGGTCGTCTCCGTACCCGGCGGATCCTTCCCGACCGCCGCCGAGCTGTTCGCGATCGAGGGCAAGCTCAACGCCGCCTCGCCGCGCAAGGCGGAGACCGCACTCGGGCTGTTCGAACGGCATGTGGACACCGCGGAGCTGACGAACCGGATCTCCGTCGCCCGCTCCGGCCGGGTCACCCCGATGATGTTCGAGCACGAGCTGATCGAGCGCTCCCGCTCCGGCCGCCGCCGCGTCGTGCTGCCGGAGGGCTCCGAGGAGCGGGTGCTGCGCGCCGCCGACGTCCTGCTGCGCCGCGACGTCTGCGATCTGACGCTGCTGGGCGAGGAGGAGGCGATCCGCAAGCGCGCCGCCGACCTGGCCATCGACCTGGCGGACGCGCAGATCATCGACCCGCAGACCTCCGAGCTGCGCGAGCGGTTCGCCGAGCTGTACGCCAAGCTGCGCGCCCACAAGGGCGTCAGCTACGAGCTGGCCTACGACGTGGTCGCCGATGTCTCCTACTTCGGCACCCTGATGGTGCAGGAGGGCCTCGCCGACGGCATGGTCTCCGGCGCGGTGCACTCCACCGCGGCCACCATCCGGCCCGCCTTCGAGATCATCAAGACCAAGCCGAACGCCCAGATCGTCTCCTCGGTGTTCTTCATGTGCCTGGCCGACCGCGTGCTGGTCTACGGCGACTGCGCGGTCAACCCGGACCCGAACGCCGAGCAGCTGGCGGACATCGCCATCCAGTCGGCCACCACCGCCGCCCAGTTCGGTGTCGAGCCCCGGATCGCGATGCTGTCGTACTCCACCGGCACCTCCGGCTCCGGCGCGGACGTCGACAAGGTCCGCAAGGCCACCGAGATCGTCCGCGAGCTCCGCCCCGACCTGCTGGTCGAGGGTCCGATCCAGTACGACGCGGCGGTGGACGCCTCGGTCGCCGAGACCAAGCTCCCCGGCTCCGACGTGGCCGGCAAGGCCACCGTGCTGATCTTCCCGGACCTCAACACCGGCAACAACACCTACAAGGCCGTGCAGCGCTCGGCCGGCGCGGTCGCCGTCGGCCCGGTCCTGCAGGGTCTGCGCAAGCCGGTCAACGACCTCTCGCGCGGCGCCCTGGTCCAGGACATCGTCAACACCGTGGCCATCACCGCCATCCAGGCGCAGGGCGCCCAGCCCGGCGCCGGACACACCGCCTGAGCCCCCAGCCCTCCCCCCAACCCCACCGGAAAGCGCTACATGACTGCCAACGCCACCCGCGTCCTCGTCCTCAACTCCGGCTCCTCGTCGCTGAAGTACCAGCTGCTCGACATGCACACCGGCACCCGCCTGGCCGTCGGCCTGGTCGAACGGATCGGTGAGGAGTCCTCGCGCCTGGCCCACACCCCGCTGGCCACCGGGGGCGAGCGGCGCGAGACCGAGGGCGCGATAGCCGACCACACGGCCGCGCTGAAGACCGTCGCCGCGGAGCTGGCCGCCGACGGCCTGGGGCTGGACTCCCCGGAGCTGGCCGCGATCGGGCACCGGGTGGTGCACGGCGGGCTGAAGTTCACCGCGCCGACCGTGATCGACGACGCGGTGCTGGCGGAGATCGAGCGGCTGGTGCCGGTCGCGCCGCTGCACAACCCGGCGAACATCACCGGCATCAGGACGGCCCGGGCGCTGCGCCCGGACCTGCCGCAGGTGGCGGTCTTCGACACCGCCTTCCACACCACGATGCCGGAGTACGCGGCCCGCTACGCCATCGACGTGGAGACCGCCGACGCGCACCGCATCCGCCGCTACGGCTTCCACGGCACCTCGCACGCGTACGTCTCCCGCAAGACCGCCGAGCTGCTGGGCAAGGACCCCGCCGAGGTCAACGTCATCGTGCTGCACCTGGGCAACGGCGCGTCCGCCTCGGCGGTGGCCGGCGGCCGCTGCGTGGACACCTCGATGGGTCTGACCCCGCTGGAGGGCCTGGTCATGGGCACCCGCTCCGGTGACATCGACCCGGCGGTGACCTTCCACCTCAAGCGGGTGGCGGGGATGTCGGAGGACGACGTCGATGTGCTGCTCAACAAGAAGAGCGGGCTGGTCGGGCTGTGCGGCGACAACGACATGCGGGAGATCCGGCGCCGGATCGACGAGGGCGACGAGCGCGCCCGGCTCGCCTTCGACATCTACATCCACCGACTGAAGAAGTACATCGGCGCCTACAGCGCGGTGCTCGGCCGGGTCGACGCGGTCGCCTTCACCGCCGGTGTCGGTGAGAACGCCGCCCCGGTGCGGGAGGCCGCCATCGCCGGACTGGAGGAGATGGGCATGGCCGTGGACGCCTCGCTCAACGCCGTACGGTCCGGCGAGCCGCGGCTGATCTCGCCGGAGTACGCCCGGGTCGCGGTCGCCGTCGTACCCACCGACGAGGAACTGGAGATCGCCCAGCAGACATACGCCCTGGTCAACGCCTAGACATTGGCGTTTCCACCTACCGGAATATTCCGCTCTGAAACAAACCGATAGGATTCCGCCATGCGCCGTTCCAAAATCGTCTGCACCCTGGGCCCCGCCGTCGACTCCTACGACCAGCTGAAGACGCTGATCGAGGCCGGCATGAATGTGGCCCGATTCAACATGAGCCACGGGACCCAGCCGGAGCACGAGGAGCGGTACCACCGCCTCCGCAAGGCCTCCGAGGAGACCGGTCGCGCCGTCGGCGTCCTGGCCGACCTCCAGGGCCCCAAGATCCGCCTGGAGACCTTCGCCGACGGCCCCGTGGAGCTGGTGCGCGGCGACGAGTTCGTCATCACCACCGAGGACGTGCCCGGCGACAAGACCATCTGCGGTACGACCTACAAGGGCCTGCCCGGCGACGTCTCCAAGGGCGACCCGGTCCTGATCAACGACGGCAACGTCGCGCTCCAGGTCGTCGAGGTCGACGGCCCGCGGGTGCGCACCATCGTCATCGAGGGCGGGGTCATCTCCGACCACAAGGGCATCAACCTGCCCGGTGCCGCGGTGAACGTCCCCGCGCTGTCCGAGAAGGACATCGAGGACCTCAAGTTCGCCCTGAACATGGGCTGCGACATGGTCGCGCTGTCCTTCGTCCGCGACGCAAAGGACGTCCAGGACGTGCACCGCGTCATGGACGAGGTGGGCCGGCGGGTCCCGGTCATCGCCAAGGTGGAGAAGCCGCAGGCGGTCAACAACATGGAAGAGGTCGTGATGGCGTTCGACGCCGTCATGGTCGCCCGTGGTGACCTGGCGGTGGAGTACCCGCTGGAGAAGGTCCCGATGGTGCAGAAGCGCCTGGTGGAGATGTGCCGCCGGAACGCCAAGCCGGTGATCGTCGCGACCCAGATGATGGAGTCGATGATCACCAACTCCCGGCCGACCCGCGCCGAGGCCTCCGACGTCGCCAACGCCATCCTCGACGGCGCCGACGCGGTGATGCTCTCCGCGGAGTCGTCGGTCGGCCAGTACCCGATCGAGACCGTCAAGACGATGTCGAAGATCGTCGAGGCGGCCGAGGAGGAGCTGCTGTCCAAGGGCCTGCAGCCGCTGGTGCCCGGCAAGAAGCCGCGTACGCAGGGCGGCGCGGTGGCCCGTGCGGCCTGCGAGATGGCCGACTTCCTGGACGGCAAGGCGCTGGTGGCCTTCACCAAGTCCGGTGACACCGCCCGCCGGCTCTCCCGCTACCGCGCGGCCCAGCCGATCCTGGCCTTCACCACCGACGTCGCCACCCGCAACCAGCTCACGCTGAGCTGGGGCGTGGACGCCTTCCTCGTCCCGCACGTCGACAACACCGACGCGATGGTCGACCTGGTGGACGCCGAGCTGCTCAAGCTCAAGCGCTACAGCGAGGGCGACACCATGCTGATCACCGCCGGCTCGCCCCCCGGCGTGCCCGGCACCACCAACATGGTCCGGGTGCACCACCTGGGCGGCCGGCGCGCCTGACGCGCCCGGCAGCGAAAGCGGGGGGGGGGGGGGGGGGGGGGGGGGGGGGGGGGGGGGGGGGGGGGGGGGGGGGGGTGGGGGGGCGGGGGGGGGGGGAGGGGGGGGACGGGGGGTGGGCCAGACAGA
>NZ_JBVIRA010000002.1:240704-281699 GCF_055576575.1 Streptomyces sp. NPDC033270 | reverse complement strand
ATGCCCCCCCCCCCCCCCCCCCCCCCCCCCCCCCCCCCCCTCCCCCCTCCCCCCCCCCCCCCCCCCCCCCCCCCCCCCCCCCCCACCGCCGTTTTCCGCGGCTCCCGGAAAGGCTTTCGGCCGGGTCAGTCCTCGATGGTCACATGCATGCCCGGGACATGGAGGTTGCCGCCGAACTGGCCCGCCTGGTCCAGCTTCACCTTGGTGAAATAGGCGTAGGGGACATTGAGCGGCGGCGGGTGCTCGGGGTCGAACACGATCGGGATCAGACCGAAGAGGTTGCCCTGCAGCCGCTCGGTGTACAGCGTCACCTTGCCGCCGCGGATGGTGGACGTGGACCCCGGCGTCGACCGGACGTGGTACTTCTTCCCGGACGACGGGTCGTCGACGATCTGGTGGAGGTCGCCGATGTCGACGCTGTCGGCGGTGAACTTCAGGGCCTGCTTGGTACGGCCGCCCTGCGTCGTGACGTTGACGACGCCCACATAGTCCAGACCGCGCAGGGTGAGCCCGCTGGACTCCAGGTGCCAGGGGTCGTCGGGCAGGGTGACGGGCGTCTGCTCGTCCTTGCCCTTCTGCTTGTTCTCGACGACGCAGGGGTAGGACTGCTTGCCGTCGGCGTCCTTGCCGTCCAGACCGCCGCCGGGCAGCGCGTTGTCCGCCGCGCCCACCGCGCCGTGGACGGTGTCGTTGACCGTCTTCGATCCGTCCTTGACGGGTTCGGTGACCTTGTCGGCACCGTCCTTGACCCCGTCGAGGGTCTTCTCGACCGGCTTGGTGACCTTGTCGGCCACGGAGTCCTCGTCCGCGGACTCCGGGGCCTTGGACTCCGACGCGGACGGCGAGGGGCTCGGCGAAGCGCTGGACTCCTCGGACTTGTCGCCGCCCAGGAGACCGCCGAGCGCATCACCGATGCCGCCCAGCAGGCCCCCGTCCTTCTTCTCCTCCTCGGAGGCCGACGGCGAGGGCGACGGCGTCGCGGAGCCCGACGGCTCGTCGGTCTTGGAGCCGGACGGCGCGGGCTCGGGAGCCTTGTCCGCTTCCTTGCCGGCGGAGGGCGAGGGCGAGGCGGAGGGCTTGGCCGAGGGCGTGGCGGACGGCTGGGCGGTGGCCTTGTCGTCCTTCGCCTCGTCCTTGGACTTGGCGTCCTTGCCGTCCACCTTGTCCGGGGCGGTGACGCAGGGGCCGTCCTTGAAGGGGCTCTGGGGCGGCGTCGGCTTGGCGATCGCCATCTGGGGCGTCAGCCCCATCCCCATGAGCACCGCGGACGGCATGGCGGCGATGGCTATCGCCTTGCCCGCGGGCACGTGCAGCCGAGTCAGCAGCGGCTTCTTGGGCGCCGCGTGCCTCGGCCCGTTCCCCATGCCTGAACGGCGCGGGGAGTTCTTGGTCGCCCCGGCGGCTGCGTTCTCCTCATGCAGCTCGTCACCCGGCACGGTGCCTCCCGTCGTTGGTCGGGCTCGTTCCTGACAGGTCGTCCAGTCCGTTGCCCAACCCGGGTCCGGCCGGCGCGGGGTTGGTGGCGACCACCGGTCCGGCGACGGTGCGGGCCGGCTCGTCGTCGGCGTCGCCCCCGCTGCGTTCGGCCGTGCCCGGTGCCCAGGAGACACCCAGCCCACCGCCGATCAGCCCCAGCAGGAAGCCGACCACGAGGCCGCCGAAGTTCGAGACGACGATGGAGACCAGGGCCAGCAGGATCGCCGCCACGCCCGCGAAGACCCGCGAGGCCGGCTGGAACCACATGGTCAGACCCAGCACCACCAGCAGCACGCCGATGATCAGCGAGCCGGCACCGGCGGTGGTCGCCATGCGGACGGTCAGGGAACCGATCGTGAGATTCGCGTAAGGGATGTACATGATCGGGATACCGGCCAGCAGTGTCAGCAATCCGCCCCAGAACGGGCGGTGTCCGCGCCACTCCCGGAACGAAGTCCGCTTCCGGCCGATGCCCTCGATCAGCCGTGGTCGCGTTTCGGCGCTCATGTCGTACAGCTCCTCGGGACTGGCAAATCGGTGGTTCTGAGCTGGAGTGTCGTACTTTGCGCTACCGGGCGTACGGGTGCGGGGGCGGCTGGTGGCGCCGCGGGCAATAAAGCCCCGCACCCGTACGCTCAGTGCGTCAGAAGCACTCGCTCTTGCCCTTGGCGACACTCATCTTCAGGCCGCTGAGCTTGAACGTGCCGGCCGTGGTGGCCCACGCCGTCTGCTTGACGTGGGTCAGCGTGGCCGAGTCGGCCTGCTGGGCGAACGAGCCCGGGTCGGCCTTGTCGCCCTTGTGCATGCCCGGACCCTTGGTCGCCGAGCCCGCAGCAACACCGATGTCGATGTTGTTGAAGGTCGCGTCCGCGTCCAGCTGGTCGAGGTCGATGTAGAGGTTCTTCGCCTCGACGGGCGTGTCACCGCCACCGGCCGACAGCTTCATCGACACATCGCCGAAGACCGGGACCGGCACCACTACCGACTGGCACAGGTTCTTGATCTTGGCGTTGGAGAATCCCGAAACCGCCACCGGGATCTGCTTGCCGCCCTTTTGGGCGTCGATGGCTCCGTACTGAACGAAGCCGGTGCCGTCCAGCCGGTCCGTAGTGACCTTGAACTGCTGGCCGGACACGCTGAACGACGCCGCGAGCGCACCCTGCGAGAGGGCGACGCCGATCGCGGCGGTCGCCGCCACGCTCGGCACCATGACAACGGCGAACCGCTTCCATCTGGTCCCGCCACGAGCCAGGGACTCCATGACTTTCCTCCTTCTCGGACGTACATCTCCGGTACCGGCCGCCGTGGGAGGGCCGGCGGTACCTGGGATGGGAGAAGTGCTACGTCCTCGGGAAGGAGAGCGCCCGTTCTCGGAGGCACATCGTGTTCCGAATACCGGCGATCACCCCCGAGCGACAACCACTGGCCACGCTCTCGCGCAACCTCTCTGGACAGGCCCTGCCGGATGGGGCAGAGACCCCCCTGTCCACGGTCGACAGCACTGCCGCCGACCACTCGGTGGGGACCCAAGTGCCCCGCCGCGCCGACCGGATGTCGGGCTGCGGGAATGGACCGAGCGTCGCCGATCGTGGTCCATTCACGCTCTCGACACAAGAGGCTCGTTACTTGCGGGTAACGGCCAGATAACCGTGGTTCGACGGACCGGGATCGGCCAGGCACACAGGGTCGTCGCTGACCGCGCACAGACACGCGGCAATTGCGGACAAAACGCCGCAAGGGGGTGGATGAGGCTTACTCCAAGTAACAGCGGCCACGTTTACCAAGTTTTGGTAAAACGTGGCCGCTGCTTCGTTTGTTTGGTCAACTCACGGCGGCCGTACTGGTCAGAAGCGGACGCCCGGTACAACAGCGGGTCAGAACAGCACCCGGGCAAGCGCGGTACGCGCCGCCGTCACCCGCGGATCCTCGGACCCGATCACCTCGAACAGCTCCAGCAGCCGCACCCGGGCGGCATCGCGGTCCTCGCCGGCCGTCCGCTTCACCGCGTCGATCAGCCGCCCGAAGGCGTCCTCGACATGACCGCCCACCAGGTCCAGGTCCGCGGCCCGGATCTGCGCCGGCACATCGGCCGGGTTGTCCGCGGCCTCCTTGCGCACCGCCTGCGGATCGAGGTCCTGCACCCGGCGCAGGAGTTCGGCCTGCGCGAGGCCGAGCTTGGCCTCCGGGTTGGCCGGGTCGTCGGCGAGGACGTTCTTGTACGCCTGGACGGCGCCGCCCAGATCGCCGGAGTCCAGCGCCTGGCTCGCGGCCTCCAGCAGCGCGTCGTACGGACCGGCCGGCACCGGCGCCTCGGCCGCCTCCTCGCCCGCGTCCTCCGCGGCGACCGGCGCCCCGACGATGCCGAACTGCTGCTCGGCGGCCTGCACCAGCTGGTCGAGGACCTGCCGGATCTGCGCCTCCGGGGCCGCGCCCTGGAACAGCGGGATCGGCTGGCCGGCGACCACCGCGAAGACCGCCGGGATGCCCTGCACCCCGAACTGCTGGAACAGCATCTGGTTGCTGTCGACGTCGATCTTGGCCAGCACGAACCTGCCGGCGTACTCCCCCGCGAGACGCTCCAGCAGCGGACCCAGCTGCTTGCACGGCTCGCACCACTCGGCCCAGAAGTCGATGACGACCGGGACCTCGGTGGAGCGCTGCAGGACCTCCTGCTGGAACCCCGCCTCGTCGACGTCGAACACCAGGCGGGCACCGCTCACCGGCGCCTGACCCGTGCGGGCGGCCTCGGCGCGGGCCTGCTCCGCCTTCTGCTTCGCTTCGCCCGCCGCCTTCACCGCTGCGAGGTCGACGACTCCACTCATGGACATATTGCGTGGCTGCATGGGTCCATCCTCCCCCCTGGGCGGTCCGTTCCGAAAAGCGATCCGGAAAAGCCATGTGGCCGGCGACGCGGAATGTGTGGTGTTCGGTACTGCGATCGGCCTGAGCGGGGCCGGGTGTGCGGCCATGGGTCCCCACCCACGGCCAGTGGTCATCACTCTTACGCTACGACCCGTAGCGTAACTCGCCGTCGCCCCCGCGCGACACCGGGCCTCGCGCCATGCGGGGTGATCTCCCTCACGGCCGCCGCTCGACTACCGGCCGGTATGGTCGCCCGCATGCACGACTCCGCCAGCCCCCGTAAGGGCCGCACGGGCCGCCCGCGCAGCGCCGAGACCGATCACGCGATCCTCTGCGCCACCCGTGCCGCGCTCGTCGACCTGGGCTGGGGGCGGCTGACCATGAGCGATGTGGCGGCCCGCGCCGGCGTCGCCAAGACCACCCTCTACCGGCGCTGGGCCAACAAGAACGAGCTGGTCGTGGACGCGGTGGCGGTCCTCTTCGACGAGCTCGAACTCCCCGACCGGGGCTGTCTGCGGGCCGACATCGAGGGCGTGGTGCTCCAGTTCGGCGCGCTGCTCGCGCGGCCCGAGACCAAGACGGCGCTGATGGCCGTGGTCGCCGAGTCCACCACCGACGAGGCGCTGCGCGAACGGATCCGCTCGGCGATCGTCGACCGCCAGAAGCGGCTGGTGCTGCTGGGGCGCGCGCGGGCCCAGGACCGCGGCGAGCTGTCGCCGGACACCCCCGGGGAGGACGGCGCCCGGGCGGCCGCCCGCAACATGGACCTGATCTTCGATGTGATCGCCGGTGCGGTCGTGCACCGCACCCTGGTCAGCGGCGAACCCGTGGACGCGGAGTGGGGGCGCGACTTCACCGCGCTCTTCCTCGGCGGGCTGGCGGGGCTGGGGACGCCCGAGGGCCCGGGCACACCGGTACCCGGGCCCGGGGGTCACACCTGATAGCGGTCCGCGGCGAACAGGTGCAGATGCTCCGCGACCCACTCCGAGGTCCGCTTCAAGCCGTCCGCCAGGGAGACCTCGGGCTGCCACGAAGCCCACTGCCGCGCCCGGGAGTTGTCCGAAAGCAGTCGCTCGACCTCACTGCCCGAGGGCCGCAGCCGGGCCGGGTCGACCACGATCTCCGCCTCCCGGCCCGAGGCCGCGATCAGCGCCTCGGCGAGCGCCCCGATCGATATCTCCCGCCCGGTACCGAGGTTGACGACCTGTCCCAGCGCCCGGTCGCAGTCCGCCATCGCCAGGAACCCGGCCGCGGTGTCCGTGACGTAGGTGAAGTCCCGGGTCGGGGTCAGCGACCCGAGCTTGATCTGCCGGGCACCGGCGTGGAGTTGGGCCAGGATCGTGGGGATCACGGCGCGGGCGGACTGCCGGGGCCCGTAGGTGTTGAAGGGCCGCACCACCGTCACCGGCAGCTCGAAGGCGTGCCAGTGCGACAGCGCCATCATGTCCGCGCCGATCTTCGAGGCGGAGTACGGCGACTGCGGCTGCAGCGGGTGGTCCTCGCCGATCGGCGCGGTCAGCGCGGTGCCGTAGACCTCGCTGGTGGAGGTGTGCACCAGCCGCCGCACGGCGTGCCGCCGGCAGGCCTCCGCGACGTTCTCCGTACCCACCACGTTCGTCTGCACATAGGCGCCCGGTGAGTCGTAGCTGTACGGGATGCCGATCAGCGCGGCCAGATGGAAGACGGTGTCGCAGCCCGCGACCGCGTCCATCACCCGGCCCGCGTCCCGGACGTCGCCCGCGATCATCTCGACCGGGCTGCCCGGCCCCAGGTAGCGCGCCAGACTGCCCTTCTCCGCGTACGGCTTGTAGTGCACCAGGGCGCGTACGTCGGCGCCCGCCTCGACGAGCAGGTCGACCAGGGTCGAGCCGATGAAGCCCTCGGCCCCGGTGACCAGGACCGTGCGGCCCGCCCACTGCTGTGTACTGCTGCTCATGCTGACTCCTTCAGGTTGGTGCTCAGGTGGGGTGTGTGGGGGTGCCCGGCCAGGGCCAGCGCCTTGGCGGCGAGCAGATCGGCGGCCCGCGCATGGGTGCCGGGGTCGGCGGCCGCGCCCATCGCGGCGAGCCGGCCGGGGTCGTCGAGGAGCGGGGTGACCAGCGCGTCCAGCCGCTCGTCCGAGGCCTCGGCGTCGGGCAGCAGCAGCGCCGCCCCGGCGTCGGAGAGCACCCGCGCGTTATGGGTCTGGTGGTCGCCCGGCGCGTGGGGGTAGGGCACGAGGACGGCCGGCATCCCGATCGTGGCCAGCTCGGCGACGGTCGCCGAACCGGCCCGGCACACCACGAGGTCGGCGGCGGCGTACGCCAGGTCCATCCGGTCCAGATACGGCACGGCCTCGGCGACCGCGTCCCCGCCGTTGGCGGCCAGCAGGGCCCGGGTCTCCTCCAGGGCCGCGGGCCCGGTCTTGATCAGCAGCCGCAGGTCGGTGCGCGCCCGGTAGCGGCCGGCCAGTCCCACCGCCGCCTCGGTCAGCCGGGCCGCGCCCAGGCTCCCGCCGTTGACCAGCAGCAGCCGCGCCGCGCCCGGGATGCCCAGGGCCCGCCGGGCGGCCGGCCGCAGCGCCGTACGGTCCAGCGTGGCCAGCGGCCCGACCAGCGGCATCCCCACCGTCTCGGCCCCCTCGCCGCCGGCCAGATGGGGGCGGCTGCGGTCGAAGGCCAGGGCGAGGTGCGGGGTGAGCCGGGCGGCGAACTTGTTGGCCCGGCCGGGCACCGCGTTGGACTCGTGGATCAGGCTCGGCAGCCCCGCCAGCCGGGCCCCGACGATCACCGGGGCGCTCGGATAGCCCCCCATACCGACCGCGACCTGGGCCTTCTGCTCCTTGAGGATCGCCCGGCACTGGGCGCCGGACTTAAGGAGCGCGGCCGGCAGCAGATAGCGTCGGGCACCGAGCGAGGGGTCGAAGGGAATCATGTCGACGGTGTGCAGCCGGTACCCGGCCTGCGGGATCAGCCGCGTCTCCAGCCCGCGTTCGGTACCGACGAAGGAGATCACCGCATCGGGGACGGCCCGGCGGAGCGCGTCGGCGAGGGCGAGACCGGGATAGATGTGGCCGCCGGTGCCGCCCGCACCGATCACGACCGAGAGTGGTGTGCGCATGGCCGCCACGCTCGCGAGGCGCCCTAAGAACGTTCTAAGAGAGGTGTTTGGCAGCCTATGTCCATGCCCTTGCCCCCGCCGCCCACGCCCGGCGCCACCCCGGCCCCCAAGATCCTGGTCGTCGACGACGAACCGGAGGTGCGCGCCGCCGTGGCGGACGGCCTCGCCGTGGAGGGCTATGCGGTACGCGGCGCGGCCGACGGCCTGGCCGCCCTCTCGGAGGTCGCGGCCTGGCAGCCGGACGCCCTCGTGCTGGACGTGATGATGCCCGTCCTGGACGGCCTGGCCGTCTGCCGTCGGCTGCGCGCGCTGGACGACCGTACGCCCATCCTCGTGCTGACCGCCCTGGACTCGGTCAGCGACCGGGTCGACGGGCTCGACGCGGGCGCCGACGACTACCTCGTCAAGCCGTTCGCGCTGGACGAGTTGGTGGCCCGGGTCCGGGCGCTGCTGCGCCGCGCCTCGCTCGGCGCGGTCGAGGACACCCGGCTCTCCTTCGACGATCTGGTCGTCGACCCGGTGACCCGCAGCGGCCACCGGGCGGGCCGCCCCCTGGAGTTCAGCCGCACCGAATGGGCGCTGCTGGAACTCCTGCTCCTGCACCCGGGCCAGGTGCTGCCGCGCGAGACGATCCTGGAGCGGGTCTGGGGCCGCGACTTCGGGCCGGACTCCAACTCCCTGGCCGTGTACATCGGCTATCTGCGCCGCAAGCTGGAGGCGGGCGGCGAGCCGCGCCTGGTCCACACGGTGCACGGCATCGGCTACCGCCTGGGCCACGCGGAGGAACGGTGACCGGCACCCGCGGCCTGGGCGCCCGTTGGCAACGTCGCCGGCCGCTACGCACCCGCCTCGCGCTGGCCGCCTCCGCCGCGGTCGCGCTGGTGGCCGTCGGCGTCTGCGCCGCCGCCTTCGTCGTCATCCAGTACCAAATGACCCGTCAGCTCAAACTGAATCTGGCCCAGACGGCGACCCAGTCCCGTCAGCAGACCCGCGGCTGGGCGCCGACGGTGGGCGAGACGACCTGCCGCTACCCGGCCTCGCCCTGCATCCAGATCGTCCCCGCCGACCGGGCCAAGGACCCGCGACAGCCCTACGCCCTCCCCGTCACCGAGGCCACCCGCGCGGTCGCGTCCGGCCACCAGGAGGCGTACTACAGCAAGTTCACCGTCGCCGGCCACCCCGTCCTCATCTACACCACCCGCCACCCCGGCAAGGACCTGGCGCTCCAGGTCGCGCTGCGTTCCGACACCGTCGACCGCGGCGTACAGCAGGCCGCCTGGGCCCTGCTGACGGTCGGCGCCGCCGGGGTCCTGCTCGCCGCCGCCCTCGGCTACTGGGTCTCCCGTACGGGCCTGGCCCCGGTCGCCCGCCTCACCGCCACCGCGGAGCGCATCGCCGCCACCCGCGACGCCCGCCACCGCATCGAACTCCCGGCCGGGCCACCCGCCCGCGAGGACGAGGTCACCCGTCTCGCCGCCAGCTTCAACACCATGCTCGGCGAGCTGGAGCAGTCCGTCGCCGCCCAGCGCCGGCTGGTCGCCGACGCCTCCCACGAGCTGCGCACACCGCTGACGGCGCTCCGCACCAACGCCGAACTCCTCGCCCGCGCCGACCGTTTGACGGCCGCCCAGCGCGACCGGGCCTCGGCCGCCCTGGGCCGTCAGCTGCGCGAGGTCACCACCCTCGTCAACGATCTGATCGAACTGGCCCGCGACGAGGAGCCGCAGCCCCTGGTCGAGCAGGTGCGTCCGGCCGCCCTCCTGAAGCACGCGGTGGGCGCCGCCCGCGAGCACTGGCCGGAGGTCGCCTTCACCGCCGAGATCGAACCGGCCGCCACCGAGGTGGCCGTCCCCGGCGTGCCCGCCCGCCTGACCCGGCTGCTGTCCAACCTCCTCGACAACGCCGCGAAGTTCTCCCCGCCCGGCGGCCCGGTGGACACCGCGCTCACCGCCGTACCGGGTGCGCTGGAGCTGACCATCAGGGACCACGGCCCCGGCATCGCCGCCGAGGACCTCCCCCATGTCTTCGACCGCTTCTACCGTGCCGAGTCCGCCCGCGCCCTGCCCGGCTCCGGCCTCGGCCTGGCCATGGCCCGCCAGATCGCCCGCGCCCACCACGCCGAACTCACCGCCGAACAGGCGCCGGGCGGCGGGGCACTGTTCCGGCTACGGGTGCCGGCCGGGAAGCCGTAGCGGACGGGCTTCCCGGCGCGGCGGACGCCGGGCCGTCCAGCGGGGCGGTGCCGTCCAACGAGGCCGAGGCGTTCGGCGGGGCCGTGCCGTTCAACGAGGCCGGTACGCGGCGCCGACGCCGTCGGCCGCCGCCTCCTCGGCCTTCTCCTCGACCTTCGCCCGCAGCGCCTGCCGGTCCTGCGGGGACATCGACCGCCAGCTCTCCCGCATCCCGGCGAGACCGTCGGTGAGGACCCGGTACCCGGCCGGGTCGTCGAGGACGTCCTTCGTCTCCAGCCGCCCGCCCAGCATCTTGCGCGCGAGGTCCTGAAGGGCGGGCGGTGCGGAGGGGTTGTTCCGTACGGCACGCAGGGACGAGGTCAGATGCTCGTTCTGCTCCTCGGAGAGGTCCCGCTCCTCGACGGGGTAGTCACGGTCGCCGGGCGAGCTGAAGGCGCTGTGGGTGCTCATGGGGTTCCGGGGGTTCCTCTCCGTGGGTGCCGGCGGGTGTGTCAGCCGAAGGCGTTGCGGACGCGTGCGGCCTCGCCCTGGTCGCTCTCGCCGTCCTGGTCGGCGGCTTCGGTGTCGGGAATGCCGTCCGCGAGGCGGGACCTCGCACCGCCCGCCGGGGCGGCCGACGACCCGTCGGCGCCGCCGCCCGAGGAGGACGAACCGCCGGAGGAGGACGAACCGCCCGAGCCGCCGTCGGACGACGAACTCGACGCCCCTCCGGAACCGGAACCGGAACCGCCGTCGGACGACGAGCCCGACGAACCACCGGAGCCCGAATCACCGTCGGACGACGAGCCGCTGCCCGTACCGTCGCCCTCGGCCGGCACCTCCCCCTTCTTCTTGTAGGCGATGTCGTAGACGCTCTTGGCGCCGTCGGCGGTCTCCTGCTGCCCCGCGAGGAAGTCCTTGCCGCCCTTGGCGAAGTCGCCCTGCGCCATCTCGCCGACGCCCTCGGCCATGTGGTACGCACCGGTGCCGACCTTGCCGACGTCCTTGGCCTTCTCCACCACGGGGTTGACCGCCGCCTTCGCCGCGTCCTTGACGTCGAACCCGTCCTGCGCCCCGAAGTAGTTCTTGATGCCCTGCGAGGCGAGGTTCCCCCCGAGCTTCTTGGCCGCGTCCTTGGCGAGGTCCAGGCCCAGGTCCTTGAGCATGTCCTTCCAGTTCTTGCGCAGCTCCTTCGCCAGGGCCTCCTTGACGGCCTGAACGATCTTCGTCTTCGCCTCGTCGAAGATCTTGCGGACGATCGTCCGGGTGGTCGCGGTGGCCGCGGCCGCCCCGGCCTCGGAGGCGCCCAGCGTGACCGGCGCGGCAGCCTGGGCCATCGCCAGCTCGATCGCCAGCGCGACGAGCTGCACGATCACCGCGATCTTCATGATCATGACGATCATGGCCACCACCTGGAGCAGGACGGCGATCGTCTCGGCGGCATCGGCGGCGTCGTCGAGGAACCCGGCGGCCCCCGCGAACTTGTTCCAGTGGTTGTTGAACCCCTCCACGGCCTCACCGGAGTTGGCGCCGCGCACGGTGTTCGCCGCGGTGGCACCGTCCGATGCCGCCTGCCGGCAGGCGTCGGCGAAGTGGCTCCAGGCCTCGGCCGCCTCCCGCATCTTGTCTTCGTCGACATTGGGCCACTGGAAGCCCAGGAGGTCGAGGATCCAGTCGACCTCTGTCGGAAGCATGATGGTGGCCACGGTGAGTCACTCCCCCGGAAGCGCGTGTTCGTTGGAATGTCGGTGCGGTGGGCACAGGTGGGGCGGGCCGAGCGAATTACCGCGTCAGCCCGTGATGTCGGGACGTCCGGCCGCGTACTTGTCGAGGTGCTGCTGCTGGTCGTGCTCGGTGGCGGCATAGCGCGCACCCATCGCCGCCAGCTTTTCCCCGATCTTGGTGATTTCCTCGCCGAGATGCGGCATCGAATCGACGATGCCCTCGCTCACCGGCTTGTAGAAGTCATTGAAGATCGTGACGAACTCGTCGCTGCCCCACTCCTCGGCATCCTTGAGAGTCGCTTTCAACTTCTTTGCGGCCGTACTGAATTCGGAGCCGATATCCCCGAAAACGCCGCCCTGCGCCTTGAGGACGGACGGATCGACGTCGTACCCGGAGCCTGCCATGAGTCCCCCTTCACCTGCGGCGTAAGGATCGGATAAATCGCATGGCGTACGGTATCCGATGCCCGCCGCGGCGGAAGTGACCGAGCCGTGAAGATCCTTTTCACATGGGACGCACCACCTCCGCCCGACGCGCTACCGGAAATGGACGTCGCCCCCGTCAGCGACCAGGAAAGGGAACAATCCGCCATGCCCACGCCCCGCCGCATGTCCGGAAAAACCTCATTCAGGATGCGATGGATCGGATGGGGGCTCCTCATCATCGTTCTGCTGGCGAGCGCCGCGTTTGTCATGAAAGGACTGACCGCGGCGGGCCTCACGGGCACGCACGGAACATTCACGGTCAAGGAGTGCACGGAGGAATCCTCCACCAGGCGTTCGAATAAACCCACGAATGAATTCGAATGCTCCGGAGTCTTCCGCCCGGACGGCGGGAGCACCGTCGACGACAAGGCGTCCCTGGACAGCTTCAACAAGGACTACGACGCGGGCACCAGCCTGTCGGTCCAGCACAACGAGGCCGGCGTTCTCGGGCTCCTGACGTCGGGCTACCTCCTCGCCGACGGCGCGCAGGTCTCGACGAACTTCATGTGCGCCTTCGGGGTCCTGCTCTACGTCCCCGTGGCGCTCTTCGTCAGGCTCACCGGCTTCGGCTCGGACGGCGTGACCTTCCGCCAGTTCCGAGAGACCTGGCATGCGACCGCGGGCACGCGAACCCGCACGATCGTGGTCACGAGCACGATCGCGGTCCTCGTCGGCATGTTCGTCGTCAGTACGGTCCTGGGGCACGTCCTGCCCGGACTCGGCTGAGCGGGCCTGCCGCCGCGCCACATGCGCGACGCCCCGGGGGCGGAACCCCCAGGGCGTCGCATACGGTGAGGGCGCGTCAGAAGCCGGCCGGCTCCGTGTAGACCCCCCACTCGTCCCGCAGCACCCCGCAGATCTCGCCCAGCGTCGCCTCGGCCCGTACGGCCTCCAGCATCGGCTCGATCATGTTGCCGCCGTCCCGCGCCGCGGCGAGCATCGACTTCAGCGCGGCCTCGACCCGGGCGTCGTCACGGGCCGCCTTGCGCTCCGCGAGCACCCGCACCTGCTCCCGTTCGACCTCGTGGCTGACCCGGAGGATCTCCAGATCGCCGGTGACCGAACCGTGGTGGCAGTTGACACCGACGACCCTCTTGTCGCCCTTCTCCAGCGCCTGCTGGTAGCGGAAGGCCGACTCGGCGATCTCGCCGGTGAACCAGCCGTCCTCGATGCCCCGCAGGATTCCGGAGGTCATCGGCCCGATCGGGTGCCGCCCGTCCGGCACCGTCCGCGCGCCGCGCTCCCTTATCTGCTCGAAGATCTTCTCCGCGTCCGCCTCGATGCGGTCCGTCAGCTGCTCGACGAACCAGGAACCGCCCAGCGGATCGGCGACATTGGCGACCCCGGTCTCCTCCATCAGGACCTGCTGGGTGCGCAGCGCGATCTCCGCGGCCTGCTCGCTGGGCAGGGCGAGGGTTTCGTCCAGGGCGTTGGTGTGCAGCGAGTTGGTGCCGCCCAGCACCGCCGCGAGCGCCTCGACGGCGGTGCGTACGACGTTGTTGTACGGCTGCTGAGCGGTCAGCGAGACACCGGCCGTCTGCGTGTGGAACCGCAGCCACTGCGCCTTCTCGCTGGTCGCGCCGTAGACGTCGCGCATCCAGCGGGCCCAGATCCTGCGGGCCGCCCGGAATTTGGCGATCTCCTCGAAGAAGTCGACGTGCGCGTCGAAGAAGAAGGACAGGCCGGGGGCGAAGGTGTTGACGTCCAGGCCGCGACTGAGGCCCAGTTCCACATAGCCGAAGCCGTCCGCCAGGGTGTAGGCGAGCTCCTGCGCGGCCGTGGCTCCGGCCTCGCGGATGTGGTAGCCGGACACCGACAGCGGCTTGTACGCGGGGATGCCGCGCGCGCAGTGCTCCATCAGGTCGCCGATCAGCCGCAGATGCGGCTCCGGCTGGAACAGCCACTCCTTCTGCGCGATGTACTCCTTGAAGATGTCCGTCTGGAGCGTGCCGTTGAGGACGGCGGGGTCGACGCCCTGCCGCTCGGCGGCCACCAGGTACATGCAGAACACGGGAACGGCCGGCCCGGAGATCGTCATGGAGGTCGTGACATCGCCCAGCGGGATGTCCTTGAAGAGCACCTCCATGTCGGCCGCCGAGTCGATGGCGACGCCGCAGTGCCCGACCTCGCCCAGCGAACGCGGGTCGTCGGAGTCGCGCCCCATCAGGGTCGGCATGTCGAAGGCGACGGAGAGGCCGCCCCCGCCCGCCTTCAGGATCATCTTGTAGCGCTCGTTGGTCTGCTCGGCGTTGCCGAAGCCGGCGAACTGGCGGATCGTCCAGGTCCGCCCCCGGTAGCCGGTCGGGTACAGCCCCCGCGTGAAGGGGTACTCGCCCGGCCAGCCGATCCGCTCGAACCCCTCGACCGTGTCGCCGGGCCGGGGCCCGTACGCCGGCTCGACGGGATCACCCGAGAGCGTGGTGAAGTCCGCGTCCCGCTTCCGGGCAGCGTCGTACCGAGCCTGCCAGCGACGGCGGCCTTCATCGATCGCGTCAGCGTCCATACCTTCGAATTTACTAGGACGTCCAAGTAATTGTCGACGGCAGGAGGTGACAAGTCGGGGTGGATCACGGTGCGTAACCGGCGCGGGGGCCCCGGGAAACGCGAACGCGCCCGTCCAGACAAGGGGGACGGGCGCGTGAGGAGCGGCGGCTGCGGCCGCCGTCAGACCTTGACCGGCTCCGGAGCGTCACCGGCGAGCAGCGGCTCGACCTCCCGCACGACCTTGCGCTCGACGAAGAACGCGGCGGTGGGGATCGTGCCCGAGACCAGCACCCACAGCAGCTTGCCGAACGGCCACTTCGCCTTGGAGCCCAGGTCGAAGGCGAAGATCAGGTAGATGATGTAGAGCACGCCGTGGACCTGCGAGACGACGAGGGTGAGGTCCTTGCCCATCCCGAAGCCGTACTTGAAGATCATGCACGTGCAGAGCACCAGCAGCATCACGGCGGTGATGTAGGCCATCGCCCGGTAACGGGTCAGGACGCTTCGCTTCATGCCCCCGAGCGTAACCACCCGATCCGGGGCGATCTTCACCGCCCCCTGGGAGACCGGGCGCCCGTCACTCGTCCTTGAAGTCCGCCGCCGCGACCCGCAGCGGCCGCAGCATCGCGAAGATCTCCGCGCACTCCTCGGCGTCGTACGCCCCGAGCCCGAAGTCCATCGCCATCAGGTCCCGGGTCGCCGCGTCGCACACCTCGCGCCCCTTGTCCGTGATCGAGGCGAGCGTGCCGCGCCCGTCGTTCGGATTGGGCCGCTTGGCGACCAGACCGGACTTCACCAGCCGGTCGACGGTGTTGGTCACCGAGGTCGGATGCACCATCAGCCGCTCGCCGATCTTCGACATCGGCAGCTCACCGGCCTTGGAGAAGGTCAGCAGCACCAGCGCCTCATAGCGCGCGAAGGTCAGCCCGTACGGCTTGACCACCGCGTCCACCTCGGACAGCAGGATCTGATGGGCGCGCATGATCGAGGTGATCGCGGCCATCGACGGCACGGCACCCCATCGCTGCTGCCACAGTTCGTCGGCGCGCGCGATGGGATCGAAAGCAAGGCTGAGCGGCTTCGGCACGCTTCCGACCCTACCCGGCGGTCATATTGTGGTCAGCCCTGTCTCAGTTTTCGGTCGCCCGACGACCGCCGGGCGTCCGGGGGCCGGGCCGCGTACGGCGGACCTCGGCGATCACCGCCAGTACGCCCACCAGGCCGACCACCCCCGCCGCCGGCATCACCACCCGCAGGGGGGCGTACTCCGCCGCGAGGCCGGCCGCGCCCATCGCCAGGCCCATGACCGTCATCCGCCCCGCCTGTGTCAGCGTCATCGCCTGCCCCAGCAGCTGCTCGGGTACCGCGGCGACGAACCAGCGGTCGACGCCGAAGTTGTACGAGATCCCGGTACCGGTCAGCACCAGCAGCAGCACCGCCCAGCCGAGCGAGGGCTGGGCCGCGAAGCCGAGCGAGGGCAGTACGGCGAAGACGCCCATGGGGAAGGTGAGCCGACTGCGCGCCCGGGGACCGAGGAACGAGCCGGCCAGGCTCTCGGCGAGCACCGCGCCGACGGGCATGGCGCACAGCAGCAGGCCCGCGGCGGCCGGGCTGGCGCCGAGCCGGTCGGCGTAGGGGATCAGCAGCGCCTCCGGAACGACCACGAACGCCGGCGGAAGCCACGTCAGCAGCAGCAGCGCCCGGATCCGGCGGTCGCCCAGCAGCCGGCGAAGGCCGCCCAGCGAGGCCCCCAGCAGCGTCCCGCGACCGGCGCCCGGGGCCCGGCGCGGCGGGCGGGCGCGGGTCCCCAGCCACAGCAGCAGCGCGGAGCCCGCGAAGGTCCCCGCGGTGATCGCCAGCACCGCCCCGGGGGACGCCACCGCCAGCAGCAGGCCCCCGGCCCCGAACCCGGCGAGCTGCGCGCTCTGGTTGACGATGCGGATCACCGAGCGCCCCAGCACGAACAGTTCGCCCCCGCCGAGGATGTCCCCCAGCGTCGCGGCGCGGGTACCGGCGAAGACCGGTGCGATGGCGGCGATCACACAGCGCAGCGCGAGCAGCACCCCGACCGGCGTGCCCGGCCGCACCATGCCCACGGCGGCCAGTGCGCACAGCACATCGCAGCCGACCAGCACCCGGCGGGCCGGATACCGGTCGGCGACGGCCGACAGCAGCGTGCCGCCGACGACGTACGGAAGCAGCCCCAGCGCGAAGGTCAGGGCGCTCAGCAGCGGCGAGCCGGTGAGCCGGAAGACCAGGACCGACAGCGCGATCTCGCAGACGACCACGCCGAGCGAGGACAGCAGGTGCGCGGCGAAGACCCGACGGAACTCGGGGACGGCGAAGACGGCACGGTAGCCGGGTGAGCGGTCCGGCGCGGCACCGGCGGCCCGGCCCTCGCCAAGGCAGGGGGGAGTGCGGCCCGGCGGTACGGGCCCCGTGGTCGCGGACATGACGGCAGCCTGCCGGGGCCGGACCGGGCCCCCTACTCTTTCGGCTACAGCCGAATCCCGGGGAGGGGGGCCGGCGGCCATGCCGCTGCATCTGCATTTCGGCGCCGACGACCTGCTCCGCATCCGCTTCGCCGTCTCGCCGCTGTGCGAGACGCATGAGGCCGTACGGACCCTGCGGCGCGCCGACCGGCACGGCTACCACACACCGTGGCTGCGCCGGATGCGCCAGGCGCTGGCGGGGCTGGATCTGACGCCGCTGTGGCTGTTCATGCCGTCGCCGCCACCCGGCTACACACCGGACTTCCTGGGCCGCCCGCCAAAGACCCCGATGGCTTCGTTCGACGAGGAGCTGGCGCTGCTGCGGGCCACCGATCCGGCACTCGCCCGCGCCGAGATGGCCAAGTCGCTGGCCTGTACGCCGGGTGCCCTGGACTCGGCGCGGGGCCGTGCCGCGCTGGCCGACCCGGCGGCGGCGATCCAGGAGCTGGCCGAGGTCACCGAGCGCGCCTGGCACGCGCTGCTCGCCCCGGACTGGCCGCGGCTGCGGGCGCTGCTGGAGGCCGAGATCGCCTACCGGTCGCACCAGTTGGCCGGCGGCGGGCTGCAGCGGCTCTTCGCCGATCTGCATCCGCTGGTGTCCTGGTCGGGCGACACCCTCACGGTCCGCACCCGGATCGACTTCGTCCAGACGCAGGAACTCAAGGGCCGCGGTGTGCTGCTGTTGCCGAGCGTCTTCGTATGGCCGGACGTGGTCAGCGGCTTCGATCCGCCGTGGCAGCCGACCGTCATCTATCCGGCGCGCGGCATCGGCGGACTGTGGAGCGAACCGGAGACGGGGCCGGCGCTGGCCCGGCTGCTGGGGGTGAACCGCGCCGCGGTCCTGGCCGCGCTCGACGTCCCCTCGACGACGACCGCCCTGGCCCACCGCCTCGGACTGGCGCCCTCGTCGGTCTCGGCCCAGCTTTCCGTACTACGCGACGCGGGCCTTCTGACCTCGCGCCGCCAGGGGCACCGGGTGCTGTACGAGCGCACTCCGCTGGGCTTCGCGCTGACGCGCGGCTGATTCCCACGTTGTCGGCTGTCCCGCCGTGGGGGTTTCGCCGTTGCGCCTGGCGGCGGGCGGTTGTTTTTCGGGTGCGGCCCCGTGGTGCCGTCTCGCCGTTGCGCCTGCGGCGGGCGTGGTGTTGTCGGCTGCGGTGACAGCCCTACGGACTTCGTCCTACGGTCTGTCCCCTCCCGTGAGTGGAGGGTGAACAGGCCGGTGGGGGCGGGCCCCGTCCGTCGACTACCGGCACACGAACGCTGACGTTCACCCCCACCGGTCTCCTTCCCCCACTCACGGGAGGGGGCGGACCGCAGGGCGGAGTCCGGAGGGCCGCACCCGCTGCCGTAAACGCCCCGCGCAGCGGCACCAGCCCGCCGCAGGCGCAACGGCGCGAAAGCCAGACGAGTCGGCGGCAGCAAAGCGCAGCGGAGAGGCCGCAGGCGAAAAAAGCGAAACCCCCACGGCGGGAAAGCCGACAACGTGCGGGACTACCCCCGACTACCCCTCGGAGAGATGCCTCTCCACCGTCTCCACCTTCGACGTCAGCCCATCCGTCACCCCGGGACGGATATCGGCCTTGAGGACCAGCGAGACGCGTCCGCAGCGTGCCTCGACGGCCGCGACCGCGCGCTTGACGACGTCCATGACCTCGTCCCACTCGCCTTCGACGGAGGTGAACATCGCGTCCGTACGGTTGGGCAGCCCGGACTCGCGGACGACCCGGACCGCGTCGGCGACGTACTCGCCGACGTCCTCGCCGACGCCCAGCGGGCTCACGGAGAAGGCGACGATCATGCGTTGACGACGCCTTCCTTGCGGGCCCGGGCGGCGATCACGCCGGCCTCCTCCTCGCGCTTGAGGACGCGGTCGCCGTAGAGGCCGCCGAACGGCACGATCGCCAGCAGGAAGAAGAAGGCGACCCGCTTGAAGGGCCACTTGGTGCGGTTCCACACGTCCAGCAGCAGCACCACGTATGTGATGAAGAGCAGGCCGTGGATCAGGCCGAGCGGCATCACCAGGGCGTCGTAGTCGAAGGCCAGACGGAAGCCGGTGCCGAAGATCAGCAGCGCCGGGAAGGAGATCGCCTCCGGGATGGAGGCCAGGCGCAGGCGGTGCAGGGCGGCGGCGGTCTTGATGTCCACAACAACCTCGTTCGGGTGCGGATGGGCGGTCGGCGCGCAGCGCCGTCTTCTGGGGGTGGAGGTCGGGCGACGGGCGGGCGCACGCTTGTGCAAGGGTTCACAAGCGCGTCCCATTGTGACAGCCACCCCGGTGATCACCGCGCGCGGGGCCGTCGGAGGACCCCTGTCCTGGCGTCCGGGAGATCTCAGGGCGGTGTCAGGGGCATGGGACCTGCCCTGCGCGGCCCGGGCCGACTACCGTCTGACGCGTGGCTCAGTTTCGGCTCCAGGGGAGCAAGGTGCTCGCCGTCGATATGACGGGCGACGCCGTCAAGGCGAAAAACGGTGCGATGGTCGCGTACGACGGCCAGATGTCGTTCAAGAAGATGACCGGCGGCGGCGAGGGCCTGCGCGGCATGGTCACCCGCCGGCTGACGGGTGAGCAGATGGCCGTGATGGAGGTGAAGGGCCACGGCACGTGCTACTTCGCCGATCGCGCGAGCGAGATCAGCCTGGTGCAGCTGCGGGGCGAGAAGCTGTATGTGGAGGCCAGCAACCTGCTGTGCACGGACGCCTCGCTGCATACGGGCACGACGTTCACGGGTCTGCGCGGCGCCTCGCAGGGCCACGGCCTGTTCACCACGACGGTCGAGGGCAGCGGCCAGGCGGCGCTCATGTCCCACGGCCCGGCGGTGGTGCTGCGGGTCACCAAGCAGTACCCGCTCCAGGTCGACCCGGGGGCGTATGTCGCGCACACCGGCGAGCTGAAGCAGCACTTCCAGTCCGGGGTGAATTTCCGCAGCTTCATAGGGGAGGGCTCCGGCGAGGCCTTCCAGATCCGCTTCGAGGGTGAGGGCCTGGTGTACGTGCAGCCCAGCGAGCGCAACACCGTGGGCGGTGAGGTCTGATGCCGTTCACGGCGCTCAACTCCCGCATGGTGGAGGCCAGGATCGGTCCGGGCCAGCGGATGTTCAGTCAGCGCGGGGCGATGCTGGCCTATCGCGGCGAGGTGTCCTTCACCCCGAACATCCAGGGCGGACAGGGCGGGGTCGGCTCGATGATCGGCCGGCGGATCGCCGGTGAGGCGACCCCCCTGATGACCGTCGAGGGCACGGGGACGGTCATGTTCGGGCACGGCGGTCACCACGTCCAGGTCGTCGACCTGACCGGCGAGACGCTGTACGTCGAGGCCGACCGGCTGCTGGCCTTCGACGGCTCGCTGCAGCAGGGCACGATGTTCATGGGCTCGCAGGGCGGGGTGATGGGCATGGTGCGCGGCCAGGTCACCGGCCAGGGCCTGTTCACCACGACCCTCAAGGGCGTCGGCTCGGCCGCGGTGATGGCGCACGGCGGTGTCATCGAGCTGCCGATCACGCCCCAGCGCCCGGTCCATGTCGACCCGCAGGCCTACGTCGCCCACCGCGGCGAGGTCCGCAACAAACTGTCCACGGCGCTCGGCTGGCGCGACATGGTCGGCCGCGGCTCGGGCGAGGCCTTCCAGCTGGAGCTGTCGGGCCAGGGCACCGTCTACGTACAGGCGTCGGAGGAGAAGCTGTGACCGGTCCCGTCGTCCACGACGTCTCCTCGCTCCCCGCCGACGACAACGTCAATCCGTACGCCTTCAGCGTCGATCTGAACGGCCAGTGGTTCCTGCAGAAGGGGAAGATGATCGCCTACTACGGGCGGATCGACTTCCACGGCATCGGGCACGGCCGGCTGGACCGGCTGATCGCCGGAAGTTTTCATTCGCCACTGCACGCCGCGGACTGGGTCGTCGCCGAGGGGCAGGGAAAGATGCTGCTCGCGGACCGTGCGTTCGATGTGAATTCCTTCGATCTGGATGAGGGCAACCTCACTATTCGCTCGGGCAACTTGCTCGCGTTTCAGCCATCTCTGTCGCTGAAGCAGTCGATCATCCCGGGCTTCCTCACCCTCATCGGTACGGGCAAGTTCGTGGCCGCCTCCAACGGCCCGGTGGTCTTCATGGAGCCGCCGCTGCGGGTGGACCCGCAGGCGCTCGTCGGCTGGGCGGACTGCCCCTCCCCCTGCCACCACTACGACCACCAGTACCTGCGGGGATTCCTGGGCGGGCTGCGGGCGCACACCGGCATCGGCGGGGCGTCGGGCGAGGAGCACCAGTTCGAGTTCGTCGGTGCCGGCACGGTCCTGCTGCAGTCGACGGAGCAGCTGATGCCGGAGCTGGCGACCGGCGAGATCCCCGCGGAGGCGGGCGTTCCGGGCGGCGGCGGGCACGGCCCGCACGGCGGCGGACACCCCCCGCAAAGTGGCTCACAACTGCCCCAACTGCCCGGCAACCTCGGGAGCCTCCAACGCCGCTTCGGGCTGTGAGCGGTAGTCTGCGGACGGTGACGTCGAACGAATGACCAACGTCCGACCCCGACCGGCCGGCGCCGCCATCCCGGCACGATTAATTAATTATTCAACTTTTACGGATAGAATTCATCCATGACGACCGACAGCGACACCCCCTGGCTGACCGACCAGGAGCAGCGTGCCTGGCGCACTCATCTGGACGTCAGCAGGCTGCTGATGCACCAACTGGAGCGCGATCTGCAGCCGTTCGGCCTGACGAACAACGACTACGAGATCCTGGTCAACCTCTCCGAGGCCGAGGACCACCGGCTCCGGATGAGCGACCTGGCAGCCAGCACCCTGCAGTCCAAGAGCCGTCTCTCCCACCAGATCACCCGGATGGAGAACGCCGGTCTGGTGCGCCGCGAGAGCTGCGAGTCGGACCGTCGAGGCCTGTACGCCGTGCTGACGGAGGAGGGCTGGGACACCATGCGCCGGGTCGCCCCGCACCATGTCGCATCGGTCCGCAAGCACTTCATCGACCTGTTCGCCCCCGACGACCTCGAAGCGCTGCGCGCCTCGCTCACTCCGGTGGCCGAACACCTCCGCACGCATCGCGGCGGCCTCTGACCCAGAGCCCCGCGGCCCCGCCCCGGGGCCGCGGCGCCGGATCAGCCGGCCACCGGCAGCCGCAGCTCGAACACCGCGCCCTGGCGGACGGCCAGCGAGCCACCGTGCCGCACCGCGACATCCCGCGCGATGGCCAGCCCCAGCCCGGCCCCGCCGTCGTCCCGCGCCCGCGCGTCGTCGAGCCGTACGAACCGCTCGAAGATCCGCTCCCGCTCCGCCTCCGGGACCCCCGGCCCGTTGTCCTCGACCCGCAGCACCGCCCACTCCCCCGCGCGCACCACGTCCACCCGCACGGACGAGTCCGCATGGCGCTGCGCGTTGTCCAGCAGATTGCCCAGCACCCGCCCCAACTGGCTCCGGGACCCGGCCACTTCCACGCTCGCCGACTCGCCCACCCGCACCGGGATCCGGTCCCCGACCCGCTGCGAGCTCTCCTCGCGCACCATCGCCGCCAGGTCCACGCGGGCGTCGGCCGGCCGCTCCCCGGCGTCCAGCCGGGCCAGCAGCAGCAGATCCGCCGCCAGCCGCTGCAGCCGTACGGTGTCGGCCACCGCTCCCGGCACATCCAGCAACTCCGGGTGCGCCACCGCCACTTCCAGCTGGGTGCGCAGACTCGCGATCGGGCTGCGCAGCTCGTGCGAGGCGTCCGCCACGAAGCGCCGCTGCCGCTCGACGCTCGCCTCCAGCGCGGCGAGCGTCTCATTGGTCGTCCGCGCCAGCCGGGCGATCTCGTCCCGCGCGGCCGGCTCCGGCACCCGCCGCGACAGGTCCGTGCTCGCCGTGATCGCCGCCATCTCCGCACGGATCCCCTCCACCGGCCGCAGCGCCCGCCGGGTCACCAGCCAGGTCACGGCCGCCACCACCACGAGCAGCAGCGGCAGCCCGATCAGCATGGCGTCGCGCACCGACCCGACGGCGTCCCGCTCCGGCGCCAGCGCCGAGCCCGCCCGCACCGTGGCCTTCTCCCCGCGGCCGTCCTTGGCCTCGACCACCGCGAACCGGTAGTCGCCGACCGTGCCGTCGACGTCCGCGGTGCCGTCCCGATAGCGGACGTCCTCGTCGACCTCGCCGGGCCTGAGCCCGGTCGCGTCGTCGTCCTCCCCGCCGTCGTCGTCATCCGGCGGCGGGGCGTGCCCCGCGCCCTGCTGCCCGCCCGACACGCGCCTGCCGTCGACGGCCCGTACGTCCTCACCCGCCGCCAGCACCCGGCCGTCCTCGTTGGTGACCACCACCGGGTGGTCGTCGCCGTCCGGCAGGTCGAGCTTCGGGTACGCGGTGCCCGTGGCGATCTGCGCGGCGACCTCGCGCGCGGCGACCTCGGACCGCAGCCCGGCCTGCTGCTGCAGATTGCCGCGCAGCACCAGCAGCACCGCGGTGCCCGCCGCGATCAGCGCCAGCGCCACGACCGCGGTCGCGCCGGCCGCCGCCCTGGCCCGTACGGACCCCGGCGCCCTAGTCACCGGCCACCAGCCGGTATCCCGCACCGCGCACCGTCGCGATGTGCCCGGCGCCGAGCTTGCGCCGCAGCGCGCTGACGTAGACCTCGATGATGTTGACATCGCCCTCGTAGGCGAAGTCCCAGACGTGCTCCAGGATCTCCGCCTTGGAGACGACGTCGCCCGGCCGCAGCGCCAGCTGCTCCAGTACGGCGAACTCCTTCGCGGTCAGCGCCACTTCCGCGCCGTCCCGCTCGACCCGGCGCGCCCCCTGGTCGATGGCGAGCGACCCCACCCGCAGCACGGGCTGCGCGCTGCGCCCGCGCCGCCGCAGCAGCGCCTTCACCCGCGCCACCAGCACCACGTACGAGAACGGCTTGGTCAGGTAGTCGTCGGCGCCGGTGTCCAGCCCCTCGGCCTCGTCGTACTCGCCGTCCTTGGCGGTCAGCATCAGGATCGGCACCTCGTTGCCGGCCGCGCGCAGCGCCCCGCAGACGTGGTAGCCGTTCATGCCCGGCAGCATGATGTCGAGCACGATCAGGTCGTAGCCGCCCTCACCCGCCCGGTGCAGTCCCTCCCGGCCGTCGTGCACCACATCGACCGCGTACCCCTCGGCCCGCAGGCCCTTCGCCAGCGACAGGGCCAGCCGCTTTTCGTCCTCCACGATCAACAGGCGCATACACGTACCTTGCCAGGCCGAACCTGAAGACCCCTTCAGGCGCCTTCAGCTCCCCTTCAGCTTCGCCCGGCCATGGTGGGGACACAGCGTTCGAAAGCGCTGGCACAGCCGACCTCAGGGGAGAGAAACATGAAGCGCCACCTCGTCATCGCCACCACCGCCGCGGCCGCCCTGATCGCCGGGGGGACGGTCACCGCCGTCGCGGTCAACAACGACAGCGGCCCCGGCAGCGCCCAGTCCGGCGCGCAGACCTCGGCGCAGCCGGCGAAGCAGTCCAGCATCCAGTTGCGGGACGCCGACGACCACGGCCAGGAGGAGGTCCGCGAGGCCGGCGCCGCCAAGGTGACCGCCCCCGAGGCCGCGGCCGCCGCCCTGAAGGCCGTCCCCGGCGCCGTCACCGGCCTCGACCTGGACACCGACCGGCCCGGCCTGGTCTGGGACGCGGACGTCCTGGGCAAGGACGGCAAGTGGCACGAGCTCACGCTGGACGCGGGCACCGCACGGGTGCTGAACCAGCACGTCGAGCACGGCGACGACGACGATCACGCCCGCGCCGCGGCCGCCCTCAAGGGCGCGCGCACCGACGCCGCGGCCGCCGCCCGCAGCGCCGCGACGCACGGCACGGTGACCTCCGTCGAGCTGGACGGCGACCACCGTTCGAAGGCCGTCTGGGAGGTCGAGACCGTCACCAAGGACGGCAAGGAGCACAAGCTGCTGGTCGACCCGCAGACCGGCAAGCTGAGCGCCGCGCCCGCACACGACGCGGACGACGACGACAACGACGGCGCGGACGACTGAGGACCGCGCGGAGGCCGGGGCACCACGGCGCCCCGGCCTCCTGGTCTGTCCGACGGGCCGGACGCCGGGCGTCAGCCCCCGTTCGTCAGCCCCTCCACCAGCTCGTCCGCCGCCCGGTAGGGGTCCGTCTCACCGGCGACGATGCGCTCGGCCAGGGCGTCCAGGCGGCGGTCGCCGCTCAGGTCCCCGATGCGTTCGCGCAGCGCGGTGACCGCGATGGTCTCGACCTCGTGGGCGGCCCGGGCGCGGCGGCGCTCGGACAGCACGCCGTGCTCCTCCATCCAGGCGCGGTGCTTCTCCAGCGCCTCGACGACCTCGTCGACGCCCTCGGCGCGCGCCGCGACCGTCTTGACGATCGGGGGGCGCCAGTCCCCCGGCGCCCGGGATTCGCCCAGCCCCAGCATGTGGTTGAGCTCGCGGGCGGTGGCGTCGGCGCCGTCCCGGTCCGCCTTGTTCACGACGTAGACATCGCCGATCTCCAGGATTCCGGCCTTCGCGGCCTGGATCCCGTCGCCCATGCCGGGCGCGAGCAGCACCACGCTGGTGTCGGCCTGCGAGGCGATCTCCACCTCGGACTGGCCGACGCCGACCGTCTCGACGAGGATCACCTCGCAGCCGGCCCCATCCAGGACCCGGATCGCCTGCGGTGCGGCCCAGGCCAGGCCGCCCAGATGGCCGCGGGTGGCCATCGAGCGGATGTACACGCCGGGGTCGGAGGCGTGCTCGCTCATCCGGACCCGGTCACCGAGCAGCGCGCCACCGGAGAACGGCGAGGACGGGTCGACGGCGAGGACGCCGACCCGCTTGCCCGCCTTGCGGTAGGCCGTCACCAGCGCGGAGGTGGTGGTGGACTTCCCGACTCCGGGTGAGCCGGTCAGCCCGACCACATAGGCGTTGCCGGTGAGCGGCGCCAGCGCCGCCATCACCTCACGCAGCTCCGGCGCCGCCCCCTCCACGAGGGAGATCAGCCGGGCCACGGCCCTGGGCCGGCCCTGCCGTGCCTGCTCCACCAGCTGGGGGACGTCCACCATCGCTGCCCGTCTCCTTCGGCTCGCTCGTCCGCGTCCGGCCCGCCCGTACGCGCTTACTTACCCGGTACGCGAATGATCAGGGCGTCGCCCTGGCCACCGCCACCGCACAGCGCGGCGGCACCCACGCCACCGCCCCGCCGGCGCAGCTCCAGCGCGAGGTGCAGCACGATGCGGGCGCCGGACATGCCGATCGGGTGCCCCAGCGCGATCGCGCCGCCGTTGACATTCACCTTTTCCGGGGATACCCCGAGATCCTTCATTGACTGCACGGCGACGGCCGCGAACGCCTCGTTGATCTCGATCAGGTCAAGATCGTCGACGGTGAGGCCGTCCTTGTCCAGTGCGTGGTTGATGGCGTTGGACGGCTGGGACTGCAGCGAGTTGTCCGGGCCCGCGACGTTGCCGTGCGCGCCGATCTCCGCGATCCACTCCAGGCCCAGCTCCTCGGCCTTGGCCTTGCTCATGACGACGACGGCGGCGGCGCCGTCGGAGATCTGCGAGGACGTGCCGGCGGTGATCGTGCCGTCCTTGGCGAACGCCGGACGCAGCTTGCCCAGCGACTCCGCCGTGGTCTCCGCGCGGATGCCCTCGTCCTTGCTGAAGACGACCGGCTCGCCCTTGCGCTGCGGAATCTCCACGGGGGTGATCTCGGCCTCGAAGAGCCCGTTCTTCTGGGCCGCGGCGGCCCGCTGGTGGGAGCGCGCGGCGATCTCGTCCTGCTCCGGACGGGCGATGCCCAGCCGGGTGTTGTGCTTCTCGGTCGACTCGCCCATCGCGATGCCCTCGAAGGCGTCGGTCAGGCCGTCGTGGGCCATCGCGTCGAGCATCTCGATGGCGCCGTACTTGAAGCCCTCACGGGACTTGGGGAGCAGGTGCGGGGCGTTGGTCATGGACTCCTGGCCGCCCGCGACGACGACGTCGAACTCACCTGCGCGGATGAGCTGGTCGGCCAGCGCGATGGCGTCCAGGCCCGAGAGGCAGACCTTGTTGACGGTCAGCGCGGGGACGTTCATGGGGATGCCGGCCTTGACCGCGGCCTGGCGGGCCGGGATCTGCCCCGCCCCGGCCTGCAGCACCTGGCCCATGATCACGTACTGCACCTGGTCGCCGCCGATGCCCGCCCGGTCCAGCGCCGCCTTGATGGCGAAGCCGCCCAGATCAGCGCCCGAGAAGGTCCGCAGGGATCCCAGGAGCCGCCCCATGGGGGTGCGGGCTCCCGCCACGATGACTGAGGTGGTGCCGTTCGTTGCAGACATGCGATGCGGCCTTCCTTTGCAGGGAAGTTAACGAGGGTTCCCGTCAATGTACTGAGCGGTACGCCCGGGGTCACCGGCAAGCGGGTGTGATCGCGCGCACGTTGCGTAACCAGCCGTGAGAGGGGTGCACTGGAGCCATGCTGACGCGAATCGACCACATCGGGATCGCCTGTTTCGACCTCGACAAGACTGCTGAGTTCTACCGTGCCACGTACGGCTTCGAGGTGTTCCACTCCGAGGTCAACGAGGAGCAGGGCGTGCGGGAGGCCATGCTCAAGATCAACGAGACGTCGGACGGCGGCGCCACGTACCTGCAGCTGCTGGAGCCCACCCGCGAGGACTCCGTGGTCGGCAAATGGCTGGCCAAGAACGGTGAGGGCGTCCACCACATCGCCTTCGGCACCGCGGACGTCGACACCGACTCCGCGGCCATCCGCGACAAGGGCGTCCGGGTCCTCTACGACGAGCCCAGGACGGGTTCGATGGGGTCGCGGATCACCTTCCTGCACCCCAAGGACTGCCACGGCGTGCTGACCGAACTCGTCACCGCCGCGCCCCCCGCCGCGACGGACCACTGACCTTCGCCTTCCCCGGCCGGTAGAGTGCAGCCTCGGCCGGGGTACGGGAATGGGGCTCGATCCATACTCTGCCGATGATCTGACACCATTTCTTCGGAAGGGTCGGCTCCAACGGGTGTGAGTCCGGTACGACGTGACGTGTACGGGACGACCACTGCAGGACCGGAGCCGGCCGCCACCATGACCAGGGGACGGATGGGACCGCGCAGTGCGGGGCAACGACCGCTACGAGGCTGACGACCACCTCTCGCAGTTCGAAGCCGAGATGGAGCGGCTGAAGACCGAGCGGGACAAGGCCGTCCAGCACGCCGACGATCTCGGCTACCAGGTCGAGGTGCTGCGCGCCAAGCTGCATGAGGCGCGCCGCAACCTCGCGACCCGCCCTGCCTACGACAACATCAGTCACCAGGCCGAACAGCTGCTGCGCAATGCGCAGATCCAGGCCGACCAGCTGCGTTCGGACGCCGAGCGCGAGCTGCGCGAGGCGCGGGCGCAGACCCAGCGGCTGCTGCAGGAGCAGGCCGAGCGGCAGTCCCGGCTGGAGGCCGAGCTGCACGCCGAGGCGGTCAGCCGCCGCCAGCGCCTCGACGAGGAGCTCAACGAGCGCCGGCAGACCGTCGAATCGCACGTCAACGAGAACGTCGCCTGGGCCGAACAGCTCCGCGCCCGTACGGAGTCGCAGGCCCGCCGCCTGATGGAGGAGTCCCGGGCGGAGTCCGAGCAGGCGCTGGCGTCCGCGCGGGCCGAGGCCCAGCGGCTGGTCGAGCGGGCCCGTGAGCGGCTCGGCACCGAGGCCGAAGAGGCCCGCGCCGAGGCGGAGTCCATCCTGCGCCGGGCCCGTACGGACGCCGAGCGGCTGCTGACCGCCGCCTCCAACCAGGCCCAGGAGGCCACCGACCAGGCCGAGCAGCTGCGTACCAGCGCCGGCACCGACGCGGAGGAGGCCCGCCGGCAGGCCGCCGAGCTCACCCGCACCGCCGAGTCCCGCATCCAGGAGGCGGACACGGCGCTGCGCGAGGCGCGCGCCGAGGCGGAGAAGCTGGTCGAGGAGGCGCAGCAGAGCGCCACCAAGCGGCTGTCGGCGGCCGAGTCGGAGAACGAGCAGCGCACCCGTACGGCCAAGGCGGAGATCGCCCGACTGGTCGGTGAGGCCACCAAGGAGGCCGAGGCCCTCAAGGCGGAGGCCGAGCAGCTGCGCGCCGACGCCCGTACGGAGGCCGAGCGGCTGGTCGCCGAGGCGCAGGAGACCGCGCGGTCGAAGGTGGCCGAGGACTCCGCGGCGCAGCTGGCGAAGGCCGCGCGCACCGCCGAGGAGGTGCTGACCAAGGCCTCGGAGGACGCCAAGGCCACCACCAAGGCCGCCGCCGAGGAGGCCGAACGGCTGCGCAGGGAGGCCGAGTCCGAGGCGGACCGGCTGCGCGAAGAGGCCCATGACACCGCGGCGCAGCTCAAGGGCGCGGCGAAGGACGACACCAAGGAGTACCGCGCCAAGACCGTCGAGCTCCAGGAGGAGGCGCGGCGGCTGCGCGGCGAGGCGGAGCAGCTGCGCGCCGACGCGGTCGCCGAGGGCGAGCGGATCCGCAGCGAGGCCCGCCGGGAGGCGGTCCAGCAGATCGAGGAGGCGGCCGGTACCGCCGAGGACCTGCTGTCCAAGGCGAAGTCCGATGCCGAGGAGACCCGTTCGGGCGCCGTCACCGAGAGCGAGCGGGTGCGGACGGAGGCCATCGAGCGCGCCTCGGCGCTGCGCCGGCAGGCCGAGGACGCACTGGAGCGGGCCCGTGCCGAGGCCGAGCAGCTGCTGACCGAGGGCGCCGAGGCCGCGGAGCTGGTGACCGACGAGGCCGAGGCGGCCGCGGCACGGCTGCGCGCGGAGGCCGAGGCGGCCGCCGAGGAGCGGCGCGCCGAGGCGCAGGCAGAGCTGGACCGGCTGCGCGGTGAGGCGGACGACAAGGTCGCCGCCGCCGAGGAGTCGCTGCGCGAGGCCCGCGCGGAGGCCGAGCGGCTGCGCCGGGAGACCCAGGAGGAGGCGGCCCGGCTCAAGGCGGAGGCCGCGGAGCGGCGGCGCACGCTGCAGCAGGAGGCCGAGGACGAGGCCGAGCGGCTGCGAAGCGAGGCCGCGGCGGACGCCTCGTCGGCACGCGCCGAGAGCGAGTCGGTCGCCTCGCGGCTGCGCAGCGAGGCCGCGGCCGAGGCGGAGCGGCTGAAGACGGAGGCCCAGGAGACCGCGGACCGGGTGCGCGCGGAGGCGGCGGCCGCCGCCGAGCGCACGGGCACGGAGGCCGCACAGGCACTGGCCGAGGCGCAGGAGGAGGCCGCACGGCGGCGCCGGGAGGCCGAGCAGCTGCTGGGCGAGGCCCGCGAGGAGGCCCACCAGGAGCGCACCGCCGCCCGCGAGCAGAGCGAGGAGCTGCTGGCGTCGGCCCGTACGCGGGTCGCCGAGGCCCAGGAGGAGGCCGCGCGACTGGTCGAGGAGGCGGACCGGCGCGCCGCCGAGCTGGTGGCGACGGCCGAGCAGACCGCGCAGCAGGTGCGGGAGTCGGTCGCGGGGCTGCACGAGCAGGCCGCCGAGGAGATCGCCGGTCTGCGGTCGGCGGCCGAGCACGCGGCCGACCGCACCAAGACGGAGGCACAGGAGGAGGCGGACCGGGTCCGCACCGACGCCTACGAGGAGCGGGAGCGCGCCTCGCAGGACGCGGCGCGGATCCGGAGCGAGGCGCAGGAGGCGTCGGAGGCCGCGAAGTCCCTGGCCGAGCGGTCGGTCGCGGAGGCGATCGAGGAGGCCGAGCGGCTGCGCGCCGAGGCGGCCGGGGTGCTGGACGAGGCGCGCCGGGAGGCCGACACGGCGCGGACGCAGGCCGGTGAGCAGGCCGACCGGCTGGTGTCGGAGGCCACCGCGCAGGCCGGGAAGCTGGTCGCGGACGCCTCGGCGAAGGCCCAGCAGCTGCGTACGGACGCCTCGGACGCGCTGGCGTCCGGCGAGCAGGACGCCGCGCGGGCCCGCGCGGAGGCGCGGGACGACGCCAACCGCATGCGCTCGGACGCCGCGGAGCAGGCCGACCGGCTGATCACCGAGGCCCGTACGGAGGCCGAACGGATCGTCACCGAGGCCACCGAGCTGACGTCTTCGGCACAGGACGACGCCGACCGCACCCTCGCCGAGGGCCGCGAGGCCGCCGAGAGGCTGCGCGCGGAGGGCGAGCAGCAGGCCCGGTCCCTGGTGGCGGAGGCCACCGAGACGGCGCAGCGGCTGCGCGCCGAGGCGGCCGAGGTGCTGGAGAGCGCCCGCAAGGACGCCGAGCAGACCGGCGACGAGGCGCGCAAGGCGGCCAACAAGACGCGTTCGGACGCCGCGCAGCAGGCCGACGAGCTGATGTCGCAGGCCGCGACCGAGGCGGAGCGGCTGCGCAACGACGCGGCCGAGACCACCGCGGACGCCGAGCGGGACGCGGACCGCACCCGGGCCGACGCCCGTGAGCAGGCCGACCGCATGGTCGCGACGGCCACCGCGGAGGCGGACCGGCTCCGGGCGGAGGCGGCCGAGACGGTCACCGCCGCGCAGGAGCACGCCAACCGCACCCGCGGGGAGTCCGCGAAGATCAAGGAGGACGCGGAGGCGGCGGCCGAGCGGATGCGCGCCGAGGCCCAGCAGGAGGCGGAGCAGCTGCTCGACGAGGCCCGCAAGGACGCCGCCAAGCGCCGCGGGGACGCCGCCGAGCAGGCCGACCAGCTCGTCGCCAAGGCGCAGGAGGAGGCGCTGAAGGCGGCCACCGCCGCCGAGGAGCAGGCCGACACGATGGTCGGGGCGGCCCGCAAGGAGGCCGAGCGGATCGTCACGGAGGCGACCGCCGACGGCAACGCGCGGGTCGAGAAGGCCCGTACGGACGCCAACTCGCTGCTGGAGGAGGCCCGTGGGGACGCCACGGCCATAAGGGAGCGCGCCGAGGAGCTGCGCCAGCGCATCGAGTCCGAGGTCGAGGAGCTGCACGAGCGGGCCCGCCGGGAGTCGGCCGAGACGATGAAGAACGCCGGCGAACGGGTCGACAAGCTCATCGCGCAGGCCACGGCCCAGCAGGTGGAGGCCGAGGAGAAGGCCGACCGGATGATGGCGGACGCGAACAGCGAGGCGAGCAAGGTCCGGATCGCGGCGGTGAAGAAGGCCGAGGGCCTGATCAAGGAGGCCGAGAACAAGAAGGCCGAGGCGGTGCGCGACGCGGAGCGCCGGCGTGCGGAGGCCGAGGCGGAGGCTGCCCGCATTGTGGACGAGGGCAAGCGGGAGCTGGAGGTCCTGGTGCGCCGACGGGAGGACATCAACGCCGAAATCTCCCGCGTTCAGGACGTTCTGGAAGCCCTGGAGTCGTTCGAGACGCCCGGTGGGGGCGCGGAAGGCAAGACCAACGGGGTGAAAGCGGGCGCGGGAGCCGGTGCAACTCGTTCGAGTGGCAAGCAGTCTGAAGGGTAGCCACTCAAATGAGGGGTCATTCTCCAGATCAAACGGGCAATGACTCGATGACACGCCGTTGTGACCCCTAGGATTCTCCTTATCACCTCACCGGTCTCTTCGACAGGAACCCCATGAGCGACACTTCCTCCCCCTTCGGCTTCGAGCTCGTGCGGCGTGGGTACGACCGCGGTCAGGTGGACGACCGCATCACGAAGCTCGTCGCCGACCGCGACAGCGCGCTGGCCCGCATCACGTCGCTGGAAAAGCGGATCGAGGAGTTGCACCTCGAGACGCAGAACGCCCAGGCGCAGGTCAATGACGCCGAACCGTCCTACGCGGGCCTCGGAGCGCGCGTGGAGAAGATCCTCCGTCTCGCCGAGGAGGAGGCGAAGGATCTGCGCGAGGAGGCCCGCCGGGCCGCCGAGCAGCACCGCGAGCTGGCCGAGTCGGCCGCCCAGCAGGTCCGCAACGACGCGGAGGCGTTCGCCGCCGAGCGCAAGGCGAAGGCGGAGGACGAGGGCGCCCGGATCGTCGAGAAGGCCAAGGGCGAGGCGTCCACGCTGCGTGCCGAGGCGCAGAAGGACGCGCAGTCCAAGCGCGAGGAGGCGGACTCCCTCTTCGAGGAGACCCGCGCCAAGGCCGCCCAGGCCGCCGCCGATTTCGAGACCAACCTCGCCAAGCGCCGCGAGCAGTCCGAGCGCGACCTGGCCTCGCGTCAGGCCAAGGCCGAGAAGCGGCTCGCGGAGATCGAGCACCGCGCCGAGCAGCTCCGCCTGGAGGCCGAGAAGCTGCGCACGGACGCCGAGCGCCGGGCCCGCCAGACGGTGGAGACCGCGCAGCGCCAGGCCGAGGACATCGTGGCGGACGCCAACGCCAAGGCCGACCGCATCCGCAGCGAATCCGAGCGCGAGCTGGCGGCGCTGACCAACCGCCGCGACTCGATCAACGCGCAGCTGACCAACGTCCGCGAGATGCTGGCGACGCTGACCGGCGCGGCGGTGGCCGCGGCCGGCGCCCCCGGCGACGAGGAGGCCATCTCCCGCGGCGTCCCGGCCCAGCAGACCCGCTGACTGTCGGAAGGTTTCACCACTCCCCCGTGCGACCGCGCCCCCGCATCGCGCCCACCGAGGCGGATACGGGGGCGCGGTCGTAGGTGTCGACCGGGCGGCCCCGCCCCGGTGGCAGGGCCCGTGCGCCGCCCCTAGCGTGCTGTACATGATCGAGCTCGACGGGCTGACCAAGCACTACGGCGACACGGTCGCCGTGGACCACCTCACCTTCACGGTCCGGCCCGGCATCGTCACCGGCTTCCTCGGCCCCAACGGCGCGGGCAAGTCGACGACCATGCGGATGATGCTCGATCTGGACAACCCCACCTCCGGTACGGTCCGCATGGACGGCCGGCACTACCGGCAGCTGCACGACCCGCTGACGTACATAGGCGCGCTGCTGGAGGCGAAGGCGGTACACGGCGGCCGCAGCGCCGCCAACCATCTGCTGTGCCTGGCGCAGAGCAACGGCATCCCGCGCAGCCGGGTCGGCGAGGTGCTCGACACGGTGGGGCTGAGCTCGGTCGCGAAGAAGCGCGTCAAGGGCTTCTCCCTGGGCATGAGCCAGCGGCTCGGCATCGCCGCCGCCCTCCTGGGCGACCCCCAGGTGCTGCTCTTCGACGAACCGGTCAACGGCCTGGACCCCGAGGGCATCCACTGGATCCGCAACCTGATGAAGAACCTCGCGGCACAGGGCCGTACGGTCTTCGTCTCCTCCCACCTGATGAGCGAGATGGCGCTGACCGCCGACCACTTGGTGGTCATCGGGCAGGGCCGGCTGATGGCGGACACGTCCATGAAGGACTTCATCCACCAGAACTCCCGGTCGTACGTCCGGATGCGGAGCCCGGAGCGGGAGCGGCTGCTCGGTGTGCTGCGGGACGAGGGCATCCACGCGGTGGCGGTCGGCGACGGCTCGCTGGAGGTCGACGGGGTGCCCGCCGAGCGGCTCGGCGAACTGGCCACCGCCCACCATCTGGTCCTGCACGAACTGAGCCCCCAGCAGGCCTCCCTGGAGGAGGCGTTCATGCGGCTGACGGCCGGGTCGGTGGAGTACCACGCGCACGACGGCGAACCGCACACCGCACCGGACCGGCCGCCCCGGCCCACGCCACCCCCGCAGTCGCCGCTGCCCCCGGGGCCGGCCGGAGCGGGGCCCGACGCGCCCCGGCCGGCCGGCTGGGGCGCCGACTGGCGGAAGAAGGGGAGCTGATCCGATGGCGGTGGTCGGGCAGGTCATCCGTTCGGAGTGGACCAAGATCAGGTCGGTGCGGTCCACGGTGTGGACGCTGGGCACCGCCGTCGTGGTCACCCTCGCGCTCGGCGTGCTGATCTGCACGCTGGTCGGCAACGACTTCGCCGCCCTGCCGGCCCGGGAACGGCTGTCGTTCGACGCCACCAACCTGAGCTTCGCCGGGATGGGACTGGGCCAGCTCGCGATGATCGTCTTCGGGGTGCTGGTGGTCTCGAACGAGTACAGCACCGGCATGATCCGCGCCTCGCTCGCGGCCGTACCGCAGCGCGGCACCTTCCTGTTCTGCAAGCTGCTGGTGGCCACCGCGCTGGTCTTCGTCGTCGGCCTGGCGACCAGCTTCGCCGCGTTCTTCACCGGGCAGTCGGCGCTGGGCGAGGGCCTGCGCGCGCACCTCGGTGATCCGGGGGTGCTGCGCGCGGTGATCGGCGGCGGCCTCTACATGACCCTGATCGCGCTGTTCTCGATGGCGGTCGCCACGATGCTGCGCAGCCCGATGCTGTCGCTGGGCATCCTGATGCCGTTCTTCTTCCTGATCTCGCGCATCCTGGGCAACGTCTCCGCGACCCGCAAGGTCGGCCGCTTCCTGCCGGACCAGGCGGGGCAGAAGATCATGGAGGTGGTGCCCCCCGCCGGCAGCGATGTGCCGTACGGCCCGTGGGGCGGTTTCGGCATCATGGTCGCCTGGACCGCGGCCGCCCTGATCGGCGGCTACGTACTGCTGAAGAGACGGGACGCATAGCCGCCCGCGGCCGCCCCCGTACGGCGGCCGGGCACCGCGCAGCGAAATTGACGGGAACCGTCAACGCCCGGATAGCCTCCTAACCCTCACGGGGGTACGAGAGCACCTCTGCCCCGACCATCTCGCGAGGGGCGGAGAATGATCGAGGCAGTCGGCCTGACGAAGCGCTACGGCGCCAAGACGGCCGTGTACAACCTGTCGTTCCAGGTACGGCCGGGGGCGGTGACCGGCTTCCTGGGGCCCAACGGCTCCGGCAAGTCGACGACCATGCGCATGATCCTGGGTCTGGACGCACCGACCTCGGGGCACGCCACCATCGCCGGCCGCCCGTTCCGCAGCCTCCCCAACGCCCCGCGCCAGGTGGGCGCGCTGCTCGACGCCAAGGCCGTGCACGGCGGCCGCAGCGCGCGCCAGCACCTGCTCTCGCTCGCCCAGCTGTCCGGTATCCCCGCCCGCCGGGTCGACGAGGTGCTCGGCGTGGTCGGTCTCCAGGGCGTCGCGGGCCGGCGCTCCAAGGGCTTCTCGCTCGGCATGGGCCAGCGCCTGGGCATCGCCGCGGCGCTGCTCGGCGATCCGCAGGTGCTGCTCTTCGACGAGCCGGTCAACGGCCTGGACCCCGAGGGCATCCTGTGGGTGCGCAACCTGATGAAGCAGCTGGCGGCCGAGGGCCGTACGGTCTTCGTCTCCTCCCACCTGATGAGTGAAATGGCGCTGACCGCCGACCACTTGATCGTGATCGGCCGCGGGCAGCTGCTGGCGGACATGTCGGTCAAGGACTTCATCTCGGCCAACTCCGCCGATTTCGCCCGGGTCCGCACTCCGGACACCGAGCCGGAGCAGCGCGAGAAGCTGACCGCCGCGATCGGCGAGGCCGGCGGCCAGGCGACGCCGGAGCCGGACGGCGCACTGCGGGTGACCGGGCTGCCGCTGCCCAGGATCAGCGATCTGGCGCACGAGGCCGATGTCCGCCTCTGGGAGCTGTCGCCGCACCAGGCGTCCCTGGAGGAGGCCTACATGCGGATGACCCAGGCCGCCGTGGACTACCGCTCGACCAACGACCCGCGCGCCGGTCTGCAGCAGGCCGCCGCCGGGTACGCCCCGCAGGGCGGCGTCCCGGGGTACGCGGGTGGTCAGCCCGCGATGCCCGGTCACGAACAGCCCAATCCCTACGCCCAGCAGGCTCCGTACGGCCAGGCGCCCGCCGCCCCGGGGGTGGGCTATCCGCCGCCGGCGCAGGGTCACCCGTACGGGGCACCCGCGTCGTACGGTGCGCCCCACCCTTACGGGCAGCAGCCGGCCGCGCCCATGCCGCCCACCGCCGCCGGCGCCCCGGCCGCGCACCCCGCACCCCCCGCACCCGCCGCCGGTCAGCCCGCGCCGGCCGGTGCCCCCGCAGACCTGCCCACGCCGCAGAACGAGGACGCCCGATGACCAGCCCTCAGCAGCCGCAGCCCCAGCCGCAGCCTGAGCGCGGACCGCATGACGCCGGCGCACCGCAGCAGCCGATGCCCGCAGCACCGCCGATGCCGCCCACCGCACCGCCGGCCGCCCCGCCCCAGCCGCAGGGCCTGCCGGAGCAGCCGGCCGACCAGCAGCCGGCGCCGGGTCAGCCCGCACCCGCCAAAGAGGCCGGCACGATGATGCTGCAGGCCCAGCCGGCGCCCGGTCAGCCCGCACCCGCCAAGGAAGCGGGCACGATGATGCTCCAGGCCCAGCCGATGCCCGAGCAGCCCGCCCCGGCCGGGCAGGCCGGCACGATGATGCTCCAGGCCCAGCCGATGCCCGAGCCCCGGCCGCTCGCCGCACACGGTCCGGGCAAGGACGGCGGCACGATGATGCTCCAGGCCCAGCCCCCGGTGGCGGCCCAGCCCCCGGCCCAGGGCCCCATCCCGGCAGCGCAGCCGCCGGCCCCGCACCAGCCCCAGCCCGGTTACGCCGGCGCGGGCGTCGGCGGATACAGCTCGCCGATCCCGGTGCGCCCGACCCATCTCGGCCATGCGCTGGCCTCCGAGTGGACGAAGATCCGCTCGGTGCGCTCGACGATCTGGACGCTGGGCGTGATGCTGCTGCTGATCGTCGGCATCGGTCTGCTGGGGACCCTCGCGGCGGGCTCCGACCGCGAGATGGACCCGCTGCTCGGCGTCGGCTTCGTCGGCGTACTGCTCGGCAGCCTGTGCGTGATCACCCTCGGCGTGCTGTCGATCTCCTCGGAGTACGGCACCGGCATGATCCGTACGACGCTGACCGCCTGCCCCAGCCGTATGCGGGTGCTGACCGCGAAGGCGCTGGTCTTCTTCACCCTGGCGCTGGTGATCACGACGATCGCCACCTCCCTGGTGGCGCTACTGGACTCCGCGACGCTCAACGGCCCCGCGCCGACCACCGACCAGTGGCTGCGCGCCACCGTCGGCGCCGGCCTGTACGTGGCGCTGCTCGGTCTGCTGGCGCTGGCCGTCGGCACGTTGCTGCGGCACTCCGCCGGCGCCATCAGCGCCATGATGGGCGTGGTGCTGCTGCCGATGCTGCTGGCGCTGTTCCTGCAGGGTGAGAGCGTCAAGGACCTCCAGCGGGCACTGATCGAGTACTCGGTGCCGAGCGCCCTGGCCACGCTCTACGACATTCCGTTCCTCAGCACCGGCCCGTCGGGCTGGACTCCCCTGTGGATCCTCGCCGGGGTGACCGCGGTGGTGCTGGGCGGCGCCTACGCCGCCCTCGCCCAGCGCGACGTCTGACGCCGCACCCCGCGCCCAGCGGTCAGTACCTGGGCGCGTTCCGGGACCGCTGGAGCCGCGCGCTCCGGCGGTCCCGTGCGTTCCAGCACGCCTTGTGCCAGTGCCGGCGGTCGTCGACGTCGCCGTGCTGAGGCCAGGCGACGACATGCGGGACCCCGGGCGGGATCTCCTGGTCGCAGCCGGGGCAGCGGTAGTGCTTGGCCGCGCCGCCGCCTCCGACCTGCCGCACGACCCAGTCCTCGCCCCGCCACTCCTCGGTCTGCTCCAGGCCGTAGCGGTCACCGCCCGTGCGGTCGATGGGCTTCGCACCGCCGCGCTGGCGGTTTCGACGCGGGGACACAGAACACCTCGGGATGCGTACGGGGTCACGGGCTGTCACCAGCGTACGCGGCGCCGTCGGGGGTAGAAGCCGCCCTACGGGATTCTGCGATCATCGGGAAATTCCGCGCCAGGCCGTGCCCTTGGCACGTGTCAGCCGTTGTTGCCTGTAAGGGGGGAGTCGCGTCGGCTGCGAGGAGGCAGAGAGCGATGCGCGTTGGGGCTTTCATCCTGGCCGCTCAATTCCCCGGTCAGGGACAGGGGGAGGCACTGCACCGCGCGGTGCGTTCCGCGGCGGTCGCCGAGGAGGCCGGGCTCGACGACGTCTGGCTGGCGGAACACCACTTCGTGCCGTACGGCGTCTGCCCGAGTGCGGTGACCCTGGCCGCGCTGCTGCTGGGCCGCACCCGCCGGATCGGCGTCGGTACGGCGGTAAGCGTACTTCCCACCCAGCATCCCGTGGCGCTCGGCGAGCAGGCCGCGCTGCTGCACCTCACCTCCGACGGCCGCTTCACACTCGGTGTCGGCCGCGGCGGCCCCTGGGTCGACCTGGAGGTCTTCGGCTCCGGGCTCGCGGCGTACGACCACGGCTTCCCCGAGTCGCTCGATCTGCTGCTGCGCTGGCTGCGCGAGCCCAGGGTCGGCGCGCAGGGCGAGCGCTACACCTTCCGGGAGGTGGCGGTGGTGCCGCGGCCGGACCAGGCGCTGGGCGATCCGGACGATCCGTGCGCGGTGCCCCCGGGGCCGCCGGTGGTGGTGGCGTGCACCTCGCCCTCGTCGGTGCGGATGGCCGCCGAGCGCGGGCTGCCGATGCTGCTCGGCATGCACTGCGGCGACGAGGAGAAGGCGGAGATGGTCGCGTTGTGGCGGTCCGCCGCGCGGGAGGCCGGCCGGGACGGCGACGAGATCGCCGCGGCCGGGCACGTCTCGGCGGGCGTGGTGCAGATCGCCGACGGCCGCGCCGGGGCGACCGAGACCCTGACGAAGGCGATGCCCGGCTGGCTTCGGCAGGGGCTGGGCGCGCATGTGACGGTCGACGGCCGCTATCGCGCGATGCGCGATCCACTGGCCTATACGGAGTTGCTGTGCCGGCTGCATCCCGTGGGCCCGCCGCGCCTGTGCGTGGACCGCCTGGCGGCGGCCTCGGAGCGTACGGGCATCACCCGCTTCGCGCTGCTGGTCGAGGGCTCCGGTGATCTCGCGGCGACGGAGGAGAACGTCCGCCGGTTGGGCACGGAGGTCATGCCGCAGCTGGGGTGAGCCCGCCCGGTGCGGCGCCGTCGGTGGTGCGAGGGCGCCGTGCCGTGAAGCTGTCGTCGTCCGGCCTCGCGGTGGTGCTGCCGCTGGCACAGCGTTTCGGAGCGCGCCCAGCCCCTCGTACGCAGCGGCAGCAACTCCGATCAGCAGTCGCGGAGTTCAGGCGACTGGTTCAGCAGCTGGCCCCGGATCGAGGTGAATCTGGCCAGGCGGTCGTCCACCGCCGGGTCGAGCGGGAAGACCGCGACCCGGTGGCAGTTCTGGAAGGCGAGCCGCACACCGAAGTGGCGCTCGAGCGAACCACGGATGGCGTCACTCGCCAGCGCGCGCAGCAACTGGCCGCGCGCCTGCTCGTCCGGCGGGGGCGTCTGATTGTCGGCGAACTCTCCGCCGTCCACCTTCAGCTGGGCCACCAGAGAGCTGATCATCCCCCATGCGTAAGGCAGGGATTTCCGGACGCAGTCGACAAATACGGCTTCGTCGACCTCGCCTCGCTCGGCCTGTTCGAGGAGGGCCGGTGAGACGTCGAGCGACATGAGGTTCTCCTCTCGCGGCCCCGCCGGGACGGACAGGGCCTCAGGGATGGGACAAGGGGTTTCGCGACAGAGCGTGTTCGCCTCACGACCCCCTGCTTCAACGGTATGCCGCGCAAGAGGCCCGCACCAGGAGATTGCACATACAACCGGCCAATGGCGAACGCCGGGGGTGCGGGGATTTCCCCCGTAAAGGCACCGTGGTCCAGGGCGAATCGCGTAGCGGGCCCTCGGTCGAGTAGCGTGACGCCCCATGCGTCTCGTCATCGCCCGCTGCTCCGTGGACTACGCGGGCCGGCTCACCGCCCATCTCCCCTCCGCCCCTCGCCTCATCCTGGTGAAGGCGGACGGCTCGGTCTCCATTCACGCGGACGACCGCGCCTACAAACCCCTTAACTGGATGTCCCCGCCCTGCACTCTCAAGGAGGGCGACGGCACCGTGTGGACGGTGGAGAACAAGGGTGGCGAGAAGCTCATCATCACCCTCGAGGAGGTCATGCACGACTCCTCGCACGAGCTGGGCGTCGACCCGGGCCTGATCAAGGACGGTGTGGAGGCGCACCTCCAGGAGCTGCTCGCGGACCGTATCGAGACCCTCGGCGAGGGTTACTCGCTGATTCGGCGTGAATACCCCACTGCCATTGGCCCGGTGGATATCTTGTGCCGGGACGCTGATAACCAGACCGTGGCGGTCGAGATCAAGCGGCGTGGTGAGATCGACGGCGTGGAGCAGCTCACCCGCTATCTCGAACTCCTCAACCGCGACCCGCACTTGGCGCCCGTGAAGGGCGTCTTCGCCGCTCAGGAGATCAAGCCGCAGGCCCGGGTGCTGGCCACCGACCGCGGCATCGGCTGCGTCGTCCTGGACTACGACGCGCTGCGCGGCATCGAGGACGACAAGCTCCGGCTGTTCTGACCCCGCCGCCCCCGCGGCACACCACAGCGGGGGGGGGGGGGGGGGGGGGGGGGGGGGGGGGGGGGGGGGGGGGGGGGGGGGGGGGTGACGGGGGGGGGGCGGCGTCCGTTGTT
>NZ_JBVIRA010000002.1:232325-240694 GCF_055576575.1 Streptomyces sp. NPDC033270 | reverse complement strand
CCCCAACCGCACCGCAAAACACCAAGCCACACCCCCCCCCCCCCCCCCCCCCCCCCCCCCCCCCTGTCCGTACGGGCCGTCAGGCGGCCGGGGCGCTCTCCGTGCCGGTGGGTCCGTCCGCGCCGCCGGGCGAGCTGCTCCCGGCGGACGAGCCGCCCTCCGCGGGGCTGGCGACCGAGGACGCGGCGGAGCTCTCCGACGGGGGCTCGGACGTCGGGTCGGTCGGGGTGGGCTCCGTCGGCTCGCCGGTGGGCTCGGTCGGCGTCGGGTCGGTCGGCTCGCTGGTCGGCGGCTCGGTGGGCCGGGTCGGCCGGCCGGTGGGCCGGGTGGGCCGCACGGTCGGCTCGGTCGGGCCGGTGGTGGGGTCCGCCGTGTCGGTGCCGGAGTCGGTCGGCGCGCCGCTGGTGGCCGATCCGCTGGTCGAGGGGGACGGGCTGCCGGAGCGGGAGGCGCCGCCGGGCCGGGAGGTGCCCGGGCTGGTGGAAGGCCGGTCGGAGCCGTCCGCGGGCTCCTGCGCCGGCAGGTCCGGGGTGCCCTCGTCCGTGGTCTGCTCCGTGCTGACCTTGTCGTCGGGGGCGTCGTCGCCGCCGGAGGTCGCGCCGAGGGTGACGACGGTGCCGAGGACGGCCACCAGCAGCGCGCCGGCGCCCGCGGCCACGAGGTTGCGGCGGGCCCCGCCGAAGAGCTTGGCGCCCTTGCCGGTGCCGGTGCCGTTGACGGTGTCGCTGACGGCGGCGGCCGGGACGACCGCCGTGGCGGCGGTCTGCGCGGCGCTCCGGGCGGCGAGCGGGGATGCGGCCGCCCCCGCGGCGGGCCGGCGCAGCTTGGCGGTCGAGACGGCGTCGGACGGTGCGGCGGCCGCTTCCTTCGGCGCGGCCGGCTGCGGGTCCCCGGCGGCCGCGTTGATCTGCGGGACGACCGCGGTCGCCGCCGAGGCGGCCCGCGCGCGGTCGGTGACCAGCGCCAGCGCCCGCCGCCCGGCCACCGCGCCGTTGCGGTCGGAGAGCACCCCGCGCAGCCCGATGGCCGCCTCCAGCTCGGCGCGCGCCCGGTCGACGCTGCCGCTGCACAGCGCGAGCACACCCAGCTCGTGGTGGAAGTAGGCCTCTTCGGCGACCTCGCCGGCCAGCCGCGCGGCCTCCTGGCCGTGCCGCAGGGCGCGCTCCCAGGCGCTCCAGTGCAGCGCCGCGGCGAACGCGGGAGCGGCCGTACGGGCCAGCAGCACGGCGGCGCTGGCGTGCCCGCTCTCCCGGCTTCCGGTCAGCACCCCCATCGCGGCCAGCGCCACGTCGGCCTCGGCGGCGGCCCGTTCGGGGGTGACCGAGGGGTGCCCGGCCCACCAGGCGTAGTGCTGGGCGACGGTGTGGGCGCGGGCGGCGGAGCCCTCGGCGTAGCCGGCCGCGGTCAGCTGGTCCTGGACGGTCGCGGCGAGCCGGTAGTGGCCGCCCACGGGGGTGATCAGGCCGCAGGCCAGCAGCTCGCCGAGGTCGGCGTCGGCGTGGGTGTCCTGGGTGAGGGCCGGCAGATGGGCCTGGTGCGGCAGCTCACCGCCGAGCGCGATGGCGAAGCGCAGCGTCTCCTGGGCGGCGGCGCTCAGCCGGGAGGCGAGCAGCGGGGCGGGCGCGGCGGCCTCGCCGAGCGACGGCAGCGCCACCTCGGGGCGCTCGCCGGATCCGGCGTCCTCGTCCGCCTCCCGGTCCGCCTCGGGGAACAGGCCGTAGCCGTCGTCGAGGGCGCCGGGGTGGTGGCGCTTGCGGTCGCGCTGTCGCAGCAGGGCGGCGGCCTGCACGAACCGCAGCGGCAGCCCCTCGGACTCGAACCAGAGGTCGGCGGCCCAGGTCGTCTCGTCCTCGCTGAGCGGGCGGTCCAGCGCGCGCTCCAGCAGGCGTACGCAGCCGGCGCGGCCGATGCCGCCGAGGAAGACCTCTTCGAGGTGCGAGCCGGCGCTGGGGGCCGCGACGTCGGGGGTGGCGGCGATCAGGAAGGCGCACTCGGGGGTGGCGTCGAGCAGCTCGTCGAGCGCGGTACCGCCGAAATCCAGGTCGTCCAGGACGACGATCGCGCCGATCTCGGCGACCATCCGCAGCATCTCGGGCCGGTCCGGGCGGTGCGCGGGCGCGCGGTGCACGGCGGCGAACAGCGCGTAGAGCACGTCGGTGGCGTTGCGGTGGTAGCCGGAGAGCCGGACCACGCCGTCGGGCGCGAGGTCGGCGCAGGCGGTGGCGACGGCGTCCAGCAGTCGGGTGCGGCCCGAGCCCGAGGGGCCGGTGACGCGTACGGAGCGGCCGCGGGAGAGCAGCCGGACCAGGCGCTCGGTGTCCTCGGTGCGTTCTTCGAGCGGGGCGTCGTGCCCGGTGCCTCCGGGCGGGCCCGGAGGCGGCGGGGGCGCGGCGGCGCGGTCGGCCGCGGCGCGCTCCTGCGCGTCGAGCTTGCCGGGGGCGGCGGGTCGCTCCCCCGGCGGGCAGGGTTCTATCTCACTGCCGTCGACGGGGTTGACGGTGACGAGGTAGGGGCCCGAGACGAGCCGGACGACGCGGGAGAGCCCGCCGGAGCCGCCCTGCGCGCCGCCGAACGCGGGGGCCGGCGGCTCGGCAGGGCTGTCCTGCTCGCCGTACTCCTCGGGTCCCCGGTGGGTGTTCGGGTCCATGCTGCAAGCTCCCAGATGCTTCGTTCCACTCCGCCGGCTCCGACAGATCGTTCTCGGTGTCGGGTCCGGTGCGGTGCCCGCCGCGGGTGATGACACACGGGCGGGAACCGAACCTTAGACCTGGAGGACGGAACGTTGCACCGCCGGGGGCGGCTCCTGACCGGAACTTCCTGGATTGGCCGGTATCACGTGGTATACGACATTTCTGCCGGTCGATGGTGCACGCTTCGCAGCGCTTTGTACGATCTTGCTCTCCCGGGGACGGCCCGGTCCCGGCCGCGGCCCCAGGGCGGCCGCGGCCCGTCCCTCACACCCGGGGAAGCGATTCCGCTTCGATGCCGCCCTCGATGGCGAGGATGCGGTGGAGCCGGGTGGCGACCAGCAGGCGCTGCATCTGAGGGGGCACTCCGCGCAGTACCAGCCTGCGGTTGACCCGGCCGGCCCGGCGGTGCGCGCCCATGATCACGCCGAGGCCGGTGGCGTCCCAGGAATCCAGCTCGGTCAGGTCCAGCACCAGATCACCCCGACCGGAGTCGACGGCGGTGTGCAGGGCCGTACGGGCGTCCGCCGCGCTGCGGACGTCGAGGCGGCCCCCGACGACCAGCTCGGCGTGGTCGCCCCTGATGTGCATATGCGCTCCCCTATGTCATGGGTTCGTGCATGGACGTCTACAGATCTGACTGCCTCTCATGCGGCGAAGTTGCCGCCTGTAAGCGAACCGATACCGATTTTCACCCCATGGGGTGACCCCGTCAGGCCCATCGACCTGACGCGGCATCAGTGCTCGTAGAAGCCCTGCCCACTCTTACGGCCGATATCGCCCGCATCGACCATCCGTCGCATGATCTCCGGCGGCGCGAACTTCTCGTCCTGGGACTCGGTGTAGATGTTGTCGGTGGCGTGCATCAGGATGTCGATGCCCGTCAGGTCGGCGGTGGCCAGCGGCCCCATCGCGTGACCGAAGCCCAACTTGCAGGCGGTGTCGATGTCCTCGGCGCTGGCCACGCCGGATTCGTAGAGCTTGGCGGCCTCGACGACCAGCGCGGAGATCAGCCGGGTGGTCACGAAGCCGGCCACGTCGCGGTTGACGACGACGCAGGTCTTGCCGACCGACTCGGCGAACGCCCGCGCCGTGGCGAGGGTTTCGTCACTGGTCTTGTAGCCGCGCACCAGCTCGCACAGCTGCATCATCGGCACCGGCGAGAAGAAGTGCGTGCCCACGACCCGCTCGGGGCGGGAGGTGGCCGCCGCGATCTTGGTGATCGGGATCGCGGAGGTGTTGGAGGCCAGCACCGCCTCGTCCTTGACCAGCTTGTCCAGCGTCTGGAAGATCTCCCGCTTGACGTCGATCCGCTCGAAGACGGCCTCGACGACGATGTCGGCGTCGGCGGTGGCCTCCAGGTCGGTCGTCGTGGTGATGCGGGCCAGCGCCTGCTCGGCGTCGGCCGCCGCCAGCTTCCCCTTGGCGACGAACTTCTCGTACGAGGCCTCGATGCCGCCCTTGCCCCGGGCCAGCGCCCCGTCCGTCACATCGCGCAGGACCACGTCCCAGCCGGCCTGGGCAGACACCTGCGCGATACCGGAACCCATCAGTCCGGCGCCGATGACGGCGAGCTTCTTTGCCACTGCTGTCCCCTCACACCCTGTGCATTTGAAAGCCTGTCGGTCTTCGGGTGACGTTAGCGGTCGCCGGCGATCCTTTGGGGGGTTAGAGATGCGCGTCACGTCTCGTATTACGGACATCACACGGGCAGGAACCGCCCCCGGTCACCCGTCCGCCCGTACGGCGTAGTTGAGGACCCGCTCGCTCAGCAGCTCCTCGATCTCGTCCAGCAGGGCGAGGGCCTCGCGGGAGACCTCGGCGGGCTTACGGCCGGCGAGCATCTCCTGGACGATGGCGGTCATCAAGGTCTGGTGCACCCAGCCGATCTGGCCGGCCATCAGGCCGGGCATCGGGTCGCCGTCCGGGGCGCCGGTCTCCTTCCTGAGCGTGACCTCCAGGTCGTCGTACTGCTCGCGCTGGAAGTGCCACAGGCGGGCCTGCAGGGCCGCCGATCCGTGGACGACCTTCATGAAGCGGTCATACCCCTCGATCAGGCCGACCTTGGGCGAGACGCTCACCACCTCCTCGCGCAGCTCCCGCAGCACCGCGGCGGCGGCCGACTCCCCCGCGGCCCGGGCCCGCACGAACCGCGACAGCCGGTCGACCAGGCCCTTGCTCCGGTCGAGGAAGAGGTCCTCCTTGGCCGGGAAGTAGTTGTAGACGGTGTTGACGGAGACCTCGGCGGCCTCGGCGATCTCCGCGATGGTCACCGCGTCGAAGCCGCGCTCCATGAACAGGCCCGTCGCCACGTCCGAGATGTACTGGCGGGTCTGCCGCTTCTTGCGCTCCCTGAGTCCCTCTGCCATGTCCTGAATCCTACCCATCGATGGACTCTCTTAAATTTTGGAGACGTTGCAATTTTTAAGTCTCTCTGTTTTTCTGTGGCCATGGCAGTCATCAGCACGTCCCAACTCGCCCGGACGTTCACCACGAAACAGGGCACCGTCGAAGCCGTCCGGGGCATCGACCTCACCGTCGAGCGCGGCGAGATCCTCGGCTTCCTCGGCCCCAACGGCGCCGGCAAGACCACCACCCTGCGGATGCTCACGACCCTGCTGGCGCCCACCGGCGGCAGCGCCACCGTCGCCGGCTGCGACCTGGCCGGCGACCCGGCGGGGGTGCGCCGGGCATCGGGGTACGTCGCCCAGTCCGGCGGCGTCGACCCGAACGTCTCGGTGCGCGAGGAGCTGTTCACCCAGGCCCGCCTCTACCGCCTCGGCAGGGCCGAGGCCCACGCCCGGACCGAGGAGTTGGCCGCGGAACTGGGCCTCGACGAGCTGCTCGACCGCAGGACCGCCGCACTCTCGGGCGGCCAGCGGCGCCGGCTGGACATCGCGATGGGCCTCACCCACCGCCCCCAGGTGCTGTTCCTGGACGAGCCGACCACCGGCCTGGACCCGGGCAGCCGCGCCGACCTGTGGGAGCTGGTCCGCCGCATCCGCGCCGAGCACGGCACCACCGTCTTCCTGACCACCCACTACCTCGACGAGGCCGATGCGCTCGCCGACCGGCTGGTCGTCGTCGACAAGGGCGTGGTGGTCGCCGAGGGCACACCGGACGCCCTCAAGCGCACCCACACCGGCTCCCCCGACGCGTCCCTGCAGGACGCCTTCCTCGCCATCACCGGGCGCGGGCACACCCCTGCCCGGGACGCCGCCCCGATCGCCGTCTAGGAGCACCCATGCCGTCCCTGCTGTCCGACATCGCGCTGATCTTCGGGCGCTACGCCCGCCAGACGCTGCGCTCCAGGCTCCAGATGCTCTTCGGCGTGCTGATGCCGCTGCTGTACCTGCTCTTCTTCGGCCCGCTGCTGACCGGCCTTCCGCTGACCTCGTCCGGCAGCTCCTGGCAGGTGCTGGTGCCCGGTCTGCTGCTCCAACTCGCCCTGTTCGGCGCCTCGTTCTGCGGCTTCGGCCTGATCGTCGAGAAGCAGTACGGGGTGGTGGAGCGGATGCGGGTGACGCCGGTGAGCCGGCTGGCGCTGCTGCTGGGGCGGGTGCTGCGGGATGCCGCGCTGTTCGTCCTCCAGGCCGCCCTGCTGGTCCTGGCCGCGCTGGCCATGGGGCTGCGGGCACCGCTGCCCGGCATCCTCATCGGCTTCGCCTTCGTCGCCGTGCTGACCGTGGCGCTCGCCTCGCTGTCGTACGCGCTGGCGCTGAACGTGGCCACCCCGCAGGCGTTCGGGCCGGTCGTCAACGCCCTCACCATGCCGTCGATGCTGCTGTCCGGGCTAATGCTGCCGATGACGCTGGGGCCCAAGTGGCTCGATGTGCTCTCGCACTTCATGCCGTTCCGCTATCTCGTGGACGCGGTACGGGCCGCGTTCGTCGGCGCGTACGCCTCCTCGGCCCTGCTCCACGGCATCCTGGTGGCGCTCGGCTTCGCCGTGCTGTGTGTGACCCTGTGCACGCGGGCCTTCCGCAGGGCCGCGGCGTAGGCTCGCTCACATGGTGAATCTGACGCGCATCTACACCCGCACCGGCGACAAGGGCACCACCGCCCTCGGCGACATGAGCCGTACCGCCAAGACCGATTCGCGGATCGCGGCCTACGCGGACGCCAACGAGGCCAATGCGGCCATCGGCGTGGCCCTGGCGCTCGGTTCGCTGCCGGAGGAGGTCGCCACCGTCCTGCTACGGGTGCAGAACGACCTCTTCGACGTCGGGGCGGATCTGTCGACCCCGGTGGTGGAGCACCCCGAGTTCCCGCCGCTGCGCGTCGAGCAGCAGTACATCGACCGACTGGAGGCCGACTGCGACCGCTTCCTGGCGGAGCTGGAGAAGCTGCGCAGCTTCATCCTCCCGGGCGGTACGGCCGGCGCGGCCCTGTTGCACCAGGCCTGCACGGTCGTCCGCCGCGCCGAGCGCTCCACCTGGGCGGCCATGGACGAGCACGGCGACACCATGAACCCGCTGACCGCCACCTACCTCAACCGCTTGTCCGACCTGCTGTTCATCCTGGCGCGTACGGCCAACAAGGAGGTCGGGGACGTGCTGTGGGTACCGGGCGGCGAACGCTGACGGCGCCGGCGCGAAGGAGTACGGGGGGCGCCCGGCGGTGAGCGTCCGGGCGCCCCTCAGCGCAGCGTCTTGGACTGCGGCCGGTCCGCCTCCTGCGGGGCGGCGGCCTGGCCGGGGTCCTTCTTCTGCCAGATGAGGTAGGAGACCGCGATCACCCCGTGGATGATCAGAATCCGCATCGAGGTGCCCTGCCACTCGCGCAGCGACGCGATGTCGCCGTCGGCGCCGACGTACCAGATCGCGATCTGCAACAGCGCGACCGCGATGGCCACCCACAGCATCGTGCGCAGCCAGAGCAGCCCCTCGTGCTTGGCGCGGGCCAGGCCGTACCGCGGCGGCTTGACCGGCGGCGGGCCGCCCGCGAAGCGGTGCAGGAAGTGCCCGTCGACCCACTTGATCGTGTAGTGGCCGTAGGCGACGGTGTAGCCGATGTAGAGGGCGGCCAGGCCGTGTTTCCAGTCGGCGGCCGCGCCGTTCTTCAGGTCGATCGCGGTGACGATCAGCAGCACCAGCTCCAGCACCGGCTCCATCAGCAGCACCGCCGCCCCGGTACGTGGCATCTTCGCCAGATAGCGCAGCGCCAACCCGGCCGCCAGCAGCACCCAGAAGCCGACCTCACACGCGATGATGAGCGTGACGACCACGGCAACCTCCCCTTCCCCCGCTCCGTCGAACGCCTCAAGCCTCCCAGCGAACGCCGCCCGGATCGTCGTCGCACACGACGATCCGCGACTGCATCTTTCGATGTAGCGCGTGACGTGTGCGGATCACCCGAACGTGGAGGCAGCGGGCCCCGGCGCCGTGTTTGATGGAGGGGTGACCGCCAGCTCCCCCGCCGCCGTCAGCCGGCCCCACCGACTCGATGCGCTCATCGCGGGCGGCGGGCCGCTCGACGGACTGCTGCTCCGGGCGACGGATCCGCACGGCGCGCCCGGTGAGGCGCGGGCGCGGACCGCCCATGAGCGCGGTGGGGCGCTCACCGTCACCGTCCGCGGTCCGTTCGCCGACCGCAGAGTCTGGCTGGTGGGGGGGGGGGGGGGGGCGGGGGGAGGGGGGGGGGGGCGAGGAACCAGGTCTACGCCGCACCCAATCCGGGTTT
>NZ_JBVIRA010000002.1:229191-232315 GCF_055576575.1 Streptomyces sp. NPDC033270 | reverse complement strand
AGGCGGGGGCGTGTGGTCGCGCTCCCCCCGTCCTTCTCCCCTCTCCCCCCCCCCCCCCCCCCCCCCCCCCCCCCCCCCCCCCCCCCCCCGCCGCCGAGGAGGAAGAGCATCGATGACAGGCGCCGACGCGCAGCCGATCCGGGTTCTCGTCGCCGAGGACCAGTCCGCCGTACGGGCCGGGCTGGTCCTCATCCTGCGCTCCGCCCCCGACATCGAGGTCGTCGGGGAGGCGGAGGACGGCGAGGAGGCGGTACGGCTCGCCCGCGAGCTGCGCCCCGCCCTCGTCCTCATGGACATCCAGATGCCCCGCCTCGACGGGGTCTCCGCCACCCGCCAGGTGGTCGCCGAGCAGCTGGCGGACGTGCTGGTGCTGACCACCTTCGACCTGGACGAATACGTCTTCGGGGCGCTGCGGGCGGGGGCCGCCGGCTTTCTGCTCAAGGACAGTGACGCGGCCGCGCTGCTGACCGCGGTGCGCACGGTGGCGTCCGGCGAGGGGCTGATCGCGCCGGCGGTGACCCGGCGCCTGATCGCGGAGTTCGCCAGCCCCCGTACGGCGTCCCGGCCGGCCCGGGACGGTGCGGCGCCGGATCCGGCGGTGCTCGACGCGCTGACGCCGCGCGAGCGGGAGGTGCTGGGGTGCCTGGGACGGGGGCTGTCGAACGCCGACATCGCCTTACGGCTGGCGATGGCGGAGGCCACCGTCAAGACGCATGTCAGCCGGCTGCTGGCAAAGCTCGATCTGCGCAGCCGGGTGCAAGCCGCCGTACTGGCACAGGAGTTAGGGGTGGACGGGCCGTAGCCGGGTGCCTCGCCGGAGCCCAGCCCACAGCCGGATACCCCGCCGGTCCCGTCGCAAGCCACGGGGAATACCCTCCCCGGCCCCCGCGTTGCGGCCTCGCAGGGGGCCCTCGTGTCCCCTGGGACCCGCGACCCATGGGCGGGGCGGCCCGCTTCACGCCACGGTCTCGCGCCATCCGCAGCTCGGACAACGGAGGTACCGCACATGAACGCTGACACCGGCCGACCGACCTTCCTGCTGGTCCACGGAGGCTGGCACGGAGCCTGGTGCTGGGACCCCGTACGCGCCGCGCTCGACGCCGACGGTTGGCGGTCCCACGCCGTCGACCTGCCCAGCGTCAATCCCCCGGCCGGCCGGCCCGACGGCGCCCGGCCGGTGGGCATGCTGGACGACGCGGAGGCCATCCGGGACAGCCTCCGGCGCATCGACGGCCCGGTGGTGGTGATCGCGCACTCCTACGGCGGCGTCCCCACCACGGAGGCCATCGCGGATGCCCCGAACGTGGTGCAGGCGGTGTACCTCGCCGCTTTCCAACTGGACGCGGGCGAAAGCGTCTTCACGTTCCTCGGAAAGCCCGCGCCGGACGACGGCGCGGACCACGCCCCGCCGTACGAGCACGCCCGGCGGATACTCTTCGACGACGTGCCCGAGGCCGATGCCGCCCGTGCCGTGGCGCGGCTGCGCCCGCAGAGCGTACGGTCCTTCACGGAGAAGGTGACCACGGCAGGATGGCGCACGGTGCCCTCCAGCTACGTCGTCTGCGACCGCGACCAGGCGCTCGATCCGTCCCGGCAACGCGAGCTCGCCACGCGCGCCGATTCCGTCCACCGGCTGCCGAGCAGCCACTCGCCGTTCCTCTCCATGCCCCGGGAACTCGCCACTCTCCTGGGCCGGATCGCCACCTCCACCCTCCCCGCCCCGTGACGATGATCCGCCCCGTCCCGGCCAGGTCGTGTCCGGTCGATCAGGTGACCGCCTTGGGCCCGGGTTGTTGTGCCGGGCATGGGGCGGGGCGATCTGGGTGACGCGGAGTGGGAACGGCTGCGGCGGTTCCTGCCGGTGAGCAACGATCGTCACGCCAGGACAGCGGGCCGACTGGACCCGGTTCAGGCCCGTACTGGAGAAGATCCGCGGTTCGCCCCACCTCTACAGGCCGCCGCCCGGCGGGTACGGGCCGTGCCCGTCAGGCCACGTTCACCCTCTGGCCGGGCGGCGCCGCCTCCAGCCACGCCAGGAAGCCGGTGAGCGCGTCCTCGCTCATCGCCAGCTCCAGACGGGTGCCGCGGTGCCCGCAGGCCAGCACGATGGAGTCGGAGAGCAGTGCCAGCTCCTCCTCCCCCTGGGGGGTACGGCGCTGCAGGACCTCGATGGCGGAGCGCTCCAGGAGGCGGCGGGGCCGGGGGGCGTACGAGAACACCCGGAACCACTCGATCCGGTCGCCGTTGTAGCGCGCCACGCCGTAGATCCAGCCCTTGCCGCTGGGCTCGTCCTCCGGCACGTTCCAGCGCAGGCTGCAGTCGAAGGTGCCTCCGGACCGCTGGATGAGCCGCCGTCTCAGTCCGAAGACGAACAGCCCCACCAGCACCAGCACTACGACCGCGCCGCTCACAAGCAGAGCGAGGACCATCTCGACCGACCTCCTCGCCTCGTTGGGGGTGCCCCCGCGCCGTCGAAGCGTGGGGGAGGGAAACGCACCTGCATTGCCTCAGCCGCGAGCCGCTCCGGAGAATTCCGGGCAGCCCGCGGCTGAGGATCGATCTCGTCGGTGGCGGGGCTCAGTGAACGCCCGTCACCGCACGCAGTCGGACATCGGCGCGACGCTCGGCGGCCGCGTCGGCCTCCGACTTCGCTCGCTCCAGGGCCCGCTCCGCGCGCTGGACATCGATCTCGTCCGACAGCTCGGCCACCTCTGCGAGCAGAGACAGCTTGTTGTCGGCGAACGAGATGAAGCCGCCGTGCACGGCGGCGACGACGGTGCCGTCCCCGCTCTCGCCGGTCGTACGAATCGTCACCGGGCCCGACTGCAGCACGCCGAGCAGCGGCTGATGTCCGGGCATGACGCCGATGTCGCCCGACGAGGTGCGCGCGACGACCAGGCTGGCCTCGCCGGACCAGACCTGACGGTCCGCGGCGACCAACTCGACGTGCAGCTCAGCCACGATGGCTCCTCGGGTCTCCACCTGCCTGGTTCGGCAGATGTTGGGTCAAATACTAGTGGTCGTACGGACCGGGGGGGGGGGGGGGGGACCCCCCCAACGCGCCGGGGGTGGGGGGAAACCCAACCCTTTGTCCTGGTCTTTTGGGTCTCGATCCCCACCCACC
>NZ_JBVIRA010000002.1:177664-229181 GCF_055576575.1 Streptomyces sp. NPDC033270 | reverse complement strand
TCTTTTTTTTTGTTTGTCTTCTTTGCCCCCCCCCCCCTCCCCCCCCCCCCCCCCCCCCCCCCCCCCCCCCCCCCCCGGGACCGTGCCGGGGTCAGGAGACGCCCAGCTCCTTGGCATTGGCCTTGAGGTCCTCGATGCCACCGCACATGAAGAACGCCTGCTCGGGGAAGTGGTCGTAGTCACCGTCCGCGATCGCGTTGAACGCGGTGATCGACTCGTCGAGCGAGACGTCCGAGCCGTCGACACCGGTGAACTGCTTCGCCACGTGGGTGTTCTGCGACAGGAACCGCTCGATACGACGGGCGCGGTGGACGGTGAGCTTGTCCTCCTCGCCCAGCTCGTCGATACCCAGAATCGCGATGATGTCCTGGAGGTCCTTGTACTTCTGCAGGATCGTCTTGACGCGCGAGGCGCAGTTGTAGTGGTCCTGCGAGATGTAGCGGGGGTCCAGGATCCGGGACGTCGAGTCCAGCGGGTCCACCGCCGGGTAGATGCCCTTCTCCGAGATCGGGCGCGACAGAACGGTGGTCGCGTCCAGGTGGGCGAAGGTGGTGGCCGGCGCCGGGTCGGTCAGGTCGTCCGCGGGGACGTAGATCGCCTGCATCGAGGTGATCGAGTGACCGCGGGTCGAGGTGATGCGCTCCTGCAGCAGACCCATCTCGTCCGCCAGGTTCGGCTGGTAACCCACCGCGGACGGCATACGGCCGAGCAGCGTGGAGACCTCGGAACCCGCCTGGGTGTAGCGGAAGATGTTGTCGATGAAGAAGAGCACGTCCTGCTTCTGCACATCGCGGAAGTACTCCGCCATGGTCAGACCGGCCAGGGCGACGCGCAGACGGGTGCCCGGCGGCTCGTCCATCTGACCGAAGACCAGCGCGGTCTTGTCGATGACGCCGGAGTCCGTCATTTCCTCGATGAGGTCGTTGCCCTCACGGGTGCGCTCGCCGACACCGGCGAACACCGACACACCGTCGTGGTTGTTCGCCACGCGGTAGATCATTTCCTGGATCAGAACGGTCTTGCCGACACCGGCACCACCGAACAGACCGATCTTGCCGCCCTTGACGTACGGGGTCAGCAGGTCGATGACCTTGACGCCGGTCTCGAACATCTCGGTCTTGGACTCGAGCTGGTCGAACGACGGGGCCTTGCGGTGGATGGGCCAGCGCTCGGTGACCTCGGAAGCCGCCTCCGGCTTGTTGAGGATCTCACCGAGGGTGTTGAACACCTTGCCCTTGGTGACATCGCCGACCGGGACGGTGATCCCGGCGCCGGTGTCGGTCACCGCGGCCTGGCGGACCAGACCGTCGGTGGGCTGCATGGAGATGGCACGGATCAGGCCCTCGCCCAGGTGCTGGGCGACCTCGAGGGTCAGGACCTTCTTGGCGCCGGCCTGAGCCGGGTCGGCGACCTCGACGGTCAGCGCGTTGTAGATCTCCGGCATCGCGTCGACGGGGAACTCCACGTCGACGACCGGGCCGATGACCCGGGCGACGCGGCCCGTTGCCATGGCCGTTTCAACAGTGGTGGTCATAGTGGTCAGTCACTCCCCGCGGTCGCGTCGGCCAGAGCACTGGCGCCACCGACGATCTCGCTGATTTCCTGGGTGATTTCGGCCTGTCGGGCCGCGTTGGCAAGCCGCGAGAGCGACTTGATGAGCTCTTCTGCGTTGTCGGTCGCCGACTTCATCGCACGACGCGTGGCGGCGTGCTTGGAGGCGGCGGCCTGCAGGAGCGCGTTGTAGATCCGCGACTCGACGTACCGCGGAAGCAGGGCGTCGAGGACGTCCTCGGCCGACGGCTCGAAGTCGAAGAGCGGAAGGATCTCGCCCTTGGACGACTCCGCCACCGGGGCGTCAGCCCCTGATGTCGCAGCCGCGGCCGTCTTGTCGAGGGACAGCGGCAGCAGCCGGTCGTCGAGCGCCGTCTGCGTCATCATCGAGATGAACTCGGTGTAGACGATGTGGAGTTCGTCCACGCCGCCCTCGGCGGTGTCCTTCTGGACGGCCTCGATCAGCGGCGCGGCGATCGCCTTGGCGTCCGCGTACGACGGGCTGTCGGTGAAGCCGGTCCACGACTCCACGACCTTGCGCTCGCGGAAGCTGTAGTACGACACCCCCTTGCGCCCGACGATGTACGCGTCGACCTCCTTGCCCTCGGCCTTGAGCCGCTCGGTGAGCTGCTCCGCGGCCTTGATGACGTTGGAGGAGTAGCCGCCGGCCAGACCGCGGTCGCTCGTGATGAGCAGCAGCGCGGCCCGGGTCGGCTTCTCCGCCTCGGTCGTCAGCGGGTGCTGGGTGTTCGAGCCCGTGGCAACCGCCGTCACCGCGCGGGTCAGTTCACTCGCGTACGGCGTCGACGCCGCCACCTGGCGCTGCGCCTTGACGACGCGCGAGGCGGCGATCATCTCCATCGCCTTGGTGATCTTCTTGGTCGCGGTGACGGAGCGGATGCGACGCTTGTAGACCCGGAGCTTGGCTCCCATGGATCAGGTCCCTTCCGTCGTCACTTGCTCGTGCCGGCCTGGGCGTCCTCGCCGAGCAGCTTGCCGTCCGAGGTCTCGAACTGCTGCTTGAAGCCGTCGACGGCCTCGGCGATGGCACCGATGGTGTCGTCGGACATCTTGGCGCCCTCGCGGATGCTGGTCAGCAGGTCCTTCTTCTCCCGGTGGAGGTGGTCCAGGAGCTCCCGCTCGAAGCGGCGGATGTCCTCGACCGGCACGTCGTCCATCTTGCCGTTGGTGCCGGCCCAGATGGAGACGACCTGGTCCTCGGTCGCGTACGGGGAGTACTGCGGCTGCTTGAGCAGCTCGGTCATGCGCTTACCGCGCTCCAGCTGCTGCTTGGAGGCCGCGTCCAGGTCGGAACCGAAGGCGGCGAACGCCTCCAGCTCGCGGTACTGGGCGAGGTCCACGCGGAGCCGGCCGGAGACCTGGCGCATGGCCTTGTGCTGGGCGCTGCCACCGACACGGGAGACGGAGATACCCACGTTCAGCGCCGGACGCTGGTTGGCGTTGAAGAGGTCCGACTCCAGGAAGCACTGGCCGTCGGTGATGGAGATGACGTTGGTCGGGATGAACGCCGACACGTCGTTCGCCTTGGTCTCGACGATCGGGAGGCCGGTCATCGAGCCGGCGCCCATCTCGTCGGAGAGCTTGGCGCAGCGCTCCAGCAGACGCGAGTGCAGGTAGAAGACGTCGCCCGGGTAGGCCTCACGGCCCGGCGGACGGCGCAGCAGCAGGGACACGGCGCGGTAGGCGTCGGCCTGCTTCGAGAGGTCGTCGAAGATGATCAGGACGTGCTTGCCCTGGTACATCCAGTGCTGGCCGATGGCCGAGCCGGTGTAGGGCGCCAGGTACTTGAAGCCCGCCGGGTCGGACGCCGGGGCGGCGACGATGGTGGTGTACTCCAGGGCTCCGGCCTCCTCCAGCGCACCGCGCACGGACGCGATGGTGGAGCCCTTCTGGCCGATGGCGACGTAGATGCAGCGGACCTGCTTCTTCGGGTCGCCCGAGCGCCAGTTGTCGCGCTGGTTGATGATCGTGTCGACGGCCAGGGCGGTCTTGCCGGTCTGGCGGTCACCGATGATCAGCTGACGCTGGCCGCGGCCGATCGGCACCATCGAGTCGACGGCCTTGTAGCCGGTCTCCATGGGCTCGTGGACCGACTTACGGACCATGACGCCCGGAGCCTGCAGCTCCAGGGCGCGGCGGTCCTCGGACTCGATCTCGCCGAGGCCGTCGATCGGGTTGCCCAGCGGGTCGACGACGCGGCCGAGGTAGCCCTCGCCCACGGCGACCGAGAGCACCTCACCGGTGCGCTGCACCGGCTGGCCCTCCTCGATACCGCTGAACTCACCGAGGACCACTGCACCGATCTCGCGCTCTTCCAGGTTCAGCGCAAGACCGAGCGTGCCGTCCTCGAACTTCAGCAGCTCGTTCGCCATCGCCGAGGGAAGGCCCTCGACCTTCGCGATGCCGTCTCCGGCCTCGCTTACCGTGCCGACCTCCTCGCGCGAGGCCGCGTCCGGCTTGTACGCCTGGACGAAGTTCTCCAGCGCGTCCCGGATCTCCTCCGGCCGGATCGTGAGCTCCGCCATCTGGGTTCCCTGCTCTCCTTGTTGGGCCCGAAGTTACTTGCGGGGGTCTGGGGGATGTCCCCAGGGGGTTTCCGCCTACGGCCCAACTCGGGCCGCCGTCATGCTTGTGCTGGTCCCCGGGGCTTCTTCCGGACCGCAGCCGGACCTCTCGGTCCGGCCGGCTGGCCCGGCGCCTGGCCGCCGGTTGTGCAGCTCTTGAGTTGGTGGCTGGGTCAGCCGGCCATCCGCCGGGCCGCCTCGTCGAGGCGCTCCGCGATGGTCCCGTTGATGACCTCGTCGCCGATCCGTACCTGGACGCCGCCGAGGACCTCGGGGTCCACGTCGAGGTTCAGGTGGATCTGCCGTCCGTACAGCGAGGACAGGGAGGCGCTCAGCCGCTCCCGCTGCCCGTCGCTGAGGGGCACCGCGGAGGTGACCACCGCGACCATGCGGTCCCGGCGGCTCGCCGCCAGCTTGGAGAGGGCGTCGAGCCCCGCTTCCAGGCTACGGCCCCGCGGCTGTGCGACAAGACGGATCACGATCCGCTCGGTGACCGGGTTGGCCCGGCCGCCCAGCAGCGAATGCAGCAGCTCCGTCTTGGCCGCGACCGTCGCGTTCGGGTCGGTCAGCGCACGACGCAGCTCGCCGTTGGAACCGACGATCCGGCCGAACCGGAACAGCTCGTCCTCGACGTCGTCGAGCCCGCCGGCCCGCTGGGCCGCGACGAGGTCGGCGCTGTAGGCCAGCTCCTCGAGCGCGTCCGTCAGGTCGCGCGAGCGCGACCAGCGGGCGCGGACCATGCCGCTGATCAGGTCGAGGGCCGGTCCGCCGACCTGGCCGCCGAGCAGCCGTCCGAGCAGTTCGGCCCGCGCCTCGCCGGCCTGCGCCGGGTCGGTCAGGACCCGACGCAGCGACGCCTCGCGGTCGAGCAGAGCGGTGACGGCAGCCAGCTCCTCGGCGAGCTTCGCCGCGTCGACGGCAGCATCGTCCGTCAGCGCGTTGAGCTGCTCGCGTGCGGAGGCGAGTGCCTCGCGGCTCGCTCCGTTCATCGGCCGGCCTCAGCCTTCGTCGTGTCCGACGCCGCCTGGGCCTCGAGCTCGTCGAGGAAGCGGTCGATGGTCCGGCTCTGCCGGGCGTGGTCCTCGAGGGACTCGCCGACGAGCTTGCCGGCCAGGTCGGTGGCGAGCGTGCCCACGTCCTGACGCAGTGCCTGCGCGGCCGCCTTACGGTCCGCCTCGATCTGGGCGTGACCGGCAGCGATGATCTCCTCACGCTGCCGCTGGCCCTCGGCGCGCATCTCAGCAATGAGAGTTGCACCCTGCTCCTGCGCCTCCTGGCGCAGGCGCGCGGCCTCGTGGCGGGCGTCGGCCAGCTGGGCCCGGTAGTCCGCGAGCACCTGCTGGGCCTCGGCCTGAATCGCCTCGGCGTCCTCCATCCGGCCTTCGATCAGCTTCCGACGCTCGTCCAGAACCTTGTTGATGGTCGGGAGGAGCTTCTTGGCCAGGATGCCGAAGACGATGAAGAACGCGATCAGGCCGATGACCAGCTCCGGAATCGGCGGGACCAGGGGGTTCTCGGGAACCTCCGCCGCCATGTTCACCAGGGGCTTCACATCAGTGCCTTCCGTCTAAATGGGTGTCGTGGTTCGTTTACTTGAAAACGAAGCCCATGACGATGCCGATGAGGGCGAGCGCCTCACAGAAGGCGAAACCCATGATCTGGTTGGTGCGGATCAGGCCGGCGGCCTCGGGCTGACGAGCCAGGGCCTGGGTGCCGTTACCGAAGATGATGCCGACGCCGACGCCGGGGCCGATCGCGGCGAGGCCGTAGCCGATGGCGCTGGCACTGCCGGTGAAGGCGGTCGCGGAGGCGAGGTTGACAGTCTCGAGAGCAGCGGACATGCCGTTACTTCCTTCTCATTTCACGGACCGGTGGGGGTTGGCCACCGGACAGCTGTTGGGGCTGGGAGGCGGGGTGCTCAGTGGTGCTCGGCGAGCGCGCCCTGGACGTAGTTGCAGGCCAGGAGGACGAAGACGTACGCCTGGACAGCCTGGATGAAGAGCTCGAAGGCCGTCATCGCGAGGGTCATGGCGAACGAGGCGCCGGCGTAGACGATGCCGATGCCGTTCAGCAGGTACCAGCTGGCGATGGTGAACATCAGGATCAGCAGGTGGCCGGCGAACATGTTCGCGAAGAGCCGGACCGCGTGGGTGAAGGGCCGAATGATCATGTTCGACAGGAACTCGATGACGACGATCAGCGGCAGCACCCAGCCGAGCGACTTGTCATAGCCCGTGATGTTCTTCAGGCCGCCGACGAACCCGTGCTTCTTGAAGGTCAGGTAGACCCACAGGATGTAGACGATCGCCGCGAGGCCGATGGGGAAGGCGATGACCGACGTCACCGGGAACGCCATGACCGGGATGATCGACCACAGGTTCATGATCCACACGAAGAAGAACAGCGAGACCATCAGAGGGACGTACTTCTCGCCCTCCTTCTTGCCCAGCGCGTCATAGACCAGACCGCGGCGCACGAAGTCGTAGCCCGCCTCGCCGATCATCTGGAGCTTTCCGGGCACGACCTTGGCCTTGCCGAATGCGGCCCAGAAGAACCACACCACGACGACCGTGCTGAGCAGAGCCAGCAGCATCGGCTTGTTGAACTCGAAGCCGCCGATCGTGAAGAGGGGTTCGAATACGAACGAATGAAGACCCGGGGCCTCGAAGCCACACCCCGGAATGAGGAGGTGGCACTCCGTGTTGAAGGCGAGCATCGTTTCAGCACTCACCGCGGGCTCCTTCAGCGTGGCGCATGGGTACGGCAACCTCGTTGTGTCGGCGCGGCGTTGAGCCACGGAGCGGCACTGGACTGGTCTTACGGATTTGGGGGCGGCCGGCCGGCGCTGGGCCGGGCCGGATCACAGGCATCGGCCGCGAGAACTGCCCGTTTCCTCGAGTGGAACTCGGGAGCTCAGCCGCCTGCGCCATCTGTGCCGCAGTTGGCACCGGACGATAGCAGGCCCGCATGAGGGCATTTATTTCGGCCCTACGTGTCACGTCGGCGACCCCGCCGTCTCCGCCTTCTTCGCGTCGGCAGAGTCGGGATCCACGTAAAGAATCTTCGCCTTCATATGGCCGCGGGTCTGCGCCGCGATCCACACGAGGGTCGTGCCGAGCAGAGTGAACGCAAATGCCTTGGTGTCGAAGAGGGTTGTGTCCTTGAAGACGATCAGGAAGACCAGCACGAACAGGATCTGCGTCGTGTAGAGCAGCAGCCCCATCATCTGGAACAGGTCCGGGAGGCTCTTCGCGGTCTTCTGCAGGACAACCAGGCCCGCTCCCATGACGAGCATCACCAGCGCGGTGCCGACGACGGCGCCGATCGCTCCCTGCGCGCCCGCGACCACGGCGCTCACGACAACGGCGAGGACGCCGAGGGCGAGCGTGGGAACAACGGCGTGAAGGAGTAGTCGGGCGTCATTCGACTGCATGGCGGCGCTCCGGCAAGGGGTGGGGGTGTGTCGTCAGGGACGAGCGTAGACCCGGCCTGAGGCGGAACCTGAGGCCCAAGGACAGTCGCACTACGGTCCTTCGGCTCTGTCGCCGGGTTTCGTGAACGGTATCACAAACTATTTGATGAGGTCTTTACCTGGTTCGTGTGGACCCTGTCACACCTGAGCGTGAACGTGCGCGTTGGTGCACTGACGGCCGGCCTTTTGTCTGGTATGGGGTCAACCGCCCCGATTTTCGATGCCCGTTCGGGCGACCGGACGACGGGATCAGCGGTGACTCCCCGCCCTCCGACGGTCCACGAAGCGTGATCGGTCACCGATCGCGGTGGCCCCGTTGATGCCCGCCGGGACCGGCTCGCGCTCCTCCTCCGGCACGTCGGCGCTCCCGCCGTCCGTCGCCGACACCGGTGCCGCCTCCGTACGGGTGACCCTGCGATAGCGGGGCGGAACCATCCGCTCCGCCCAGCGCGGCGCCCGCGGGGTGAAGCGCGGCAGCAGAAGCAGCACCAGGCCCACCGCGCTCAGCAGCACGATGCCCAGCACGATCCACATGCTGGCGTTGTTCGCCGAGTACGCCACCGCGCCGAACGCGATCAGCGCCGACCAGAAGTACATGATCAGCACGGCCCGGCTGTGCGAGTGCCCGATCTCCAGCAGCCGGTGGTGCAGATGCCCCCGGTCGGCGGCGAACGGGGACTGCCCCTTCCACGTACGGCGCACGATCGCCAGGATCAGGTCGGCGACCGGCACCGCGATGACCGTCAGCGGAAGCAGCAGCGGGATGTAGACCGGCACCATCGCGTGGGTGGCCTCGCGCAGACCGCCCGCCTTCAGGTTGAGCAGATCCGGGTCGACCTGGCCGGTCACCGAGACCGCGCCGGCCGCCATGACCAGGCCGATCAGCATCGACCCCGAGTCGCCCATGAAGATCCGCGCCGGGTGCATGTTGTGCGGCAGGAAGCCCAGGCACATGCCCATCAGAACGACCGAGAACAGCGTTGCGGGCGCGGCCGCCTCGATGCCGTAGCCGAACCACATCCGGTACGCGTACATGAAGAACGCCGCGGCGGCGATGCACACCATGCCCGAGGCCAAGCCGTCCAGGCCGTCCACGAAGTTCACCGCGTTGATGGTGATCACGACCAGCGCGACGGTCAGCAGCGTGCCCTGCATCGGGGTCAGCGAGACCGTGCCGACACCCGGGATCGGGATCCACAGGATCGTCAGGCCCTGCAGCACCATCACACCCGCGGCGATCATCTGGCCGCCGAGCTTGACCAGCGCGTCCACGCCCCACTTGTCGTCCAGCACGCCGAGGATCCAGATCAGCGCCGCGCCCGACAGCAGCGCCCGCGGCTCGTTGGAGTTCTCGAAGACGCTCTTGAGGTTGGTCAGATGCGAGGCGACCAGCAGGCCGGCGCACAGCCCGCCGAACATGGCGATACCGCCGAGCCGCGGTGTCGGTTCGCGGTGCACATCACGCGCGCGGATCTCCGGCATCGCACCGGCCGCGATCGCGAACTTCCGCACCGGCCCGGTCAGCAGGTAGGTGACCGCGGCCGTGACGCACAGCGTCAGCAGGTATTCACGCACGGGCTGCCCCATTGGTATAGCTGGCCATCACAGCCCCACACCCTATGCGTGTCCGCCCCCTGGCCGTGAATACAGGAGAAGACGTCACACGTCAGCGGACGGTTCCCGCCATCATCCGTGATCGGGATAAGGCGGAAAGCCGCGGACCAATGCGACGGTCCTGGAGCGGACCTTGCCGTCTTCCCGCAGCGCCGCCACGATCAGCTCCGCGACCTGCCGCATCTCGGCCTCGCCCATCCCCTGGGTCGTCACCGCGGCGGTGCCCAGCCGCAGCCCGGTCCGGCGTGTCGCGGGCGTGTCGGCGCAGGGCAGAGCGCAGGTGTCCAGCACGATCCCGGCGGCCGCCAGCCGGCCCCGGGCGGTGCGGGCGTCCAGGTCCAGGGGCGTGGTGTCGGCGGTGATCAGATGGGTGTCGGTGCCGCCGGTGGTGATCGTCAGGCCCTGCTCGGCCAGCGCCCCGGCGAGCGCCCGGGCATTGGCGACGACCTGGCGGGTGTACCCGGCGAAGGCGGGCGTGGCGGCCTCCGCGAAGGCGACGGCCTTGGCGGCGATCGCGTTCATCTGTGCACCCCCTTGAGTGAAGGGGAACACCGCGCGGTCGATCCGTTCGGCCAGCTTCGCCCCGCACAGGATCAGCCCGCCGCGCGGCCCGCGCAGCACCTTGTGCGTGGTGCCGCACACCACGTGCGCGTACGGGACCGGGCTGGGCGCCGCTCCCCCGGCGATCAGCCCGAGCGGGTGCGCGACGTCCGCGATCAGATACGCGCCGGTCTCGTCGGCGATGTCGCGGAAGGCGGCGTAGTCGATGTGCCGGGGGTAGGAGATCGAGCCGCAGACGATCGCCTTGGGGCGGTGGGCGCGGGCCAGCTCGCGGATCACGTCGTAGTCCAGCAGCCCGGTCTCCTCGTCGAGGCCGTACCCCGCGAAGTCGAACCAGCGGCCGGAGAAGTTCGCGGACGATCCGTGGGTGAGGTGTCCGCCGTGCGGCAGGGACAGGGCCAGGACGGTGTCTCCCGGGCGCAGCAGGGCGGCGTAGGCGGCCAGTACGGCCGAAGACCCGGAGTGTGCCTGGACGTTGGCGTGTTCGGCGCCGAAAAGGGCCTTGGCGCGCTCCACCGCGATCCGCTCGGCGAGGTCGACGATCTCGCAGCCGCCGTGGTGCCGGGCGCCCGGATAGCCCTCGGCGTACTTGTTGCCCAGCGGGGAGCCGAGGGCGGCGAGGACGGCCGGTGAGGTGAAGTTCTCCGCGGCGATCAGCTGCAGCCCGTCGCTCTGCCGGGCGCTCTCACCGAGCAGTACGCCGGCGATCTCGGGGTCCTGGCTCAGCAGCGCGGCGAAGTCCGGCGCGCCGGCCGGGTGGGTGACTCCCTCACGGACCGCGGCCCGGGCCCGCTCCTCGGCCGCCTGGGCCCCGCCGGCACCGGGGCCGGCGGCGGGCTCGGCGGCCGGCGCACGACCGGCCGGGGACTCGCTGCGGGGTGACGCGGTGGTAGCGGGCATCGCTGACTCCGGGCCTCGTACGGGGACGTAGTCCCAATGTAGGCGCGGCGGACAATCGGGGCACCCCGCGACGTGGCGGGCCGGACAGGAGCCGTTGGTGGTTGCGGCCGGGGGCTGCTGCGCCCCGGCCGCCGCTAGGCGCGCGCCGGAACCCCCGTGAGCGCCGTGACGACCGGGTCCAGCGCCTGGTTGATCTCGTCGCCGATGGAGCGGAAGAAGGTGATGGGGGCGCCGTAGGGGTCGTAGACCTCGTCGGACTCCGGGTTGGGCGCCAGCAGCCAGCCGCGCAGCGCGGCGGCGGCGCCGACCAGCGCACGGGCCCGCTCGACCAGCCCGCCGTCCGGCAGGCCCGGGTCGGGCTCGGGCAGCGTGGCGGGGTCTATGGCCCGCACCAGCCGGTTGAACTCCTTGAGCGTGAAGGTGCGCAGTCCCGCGGAGTGGCCCATCGAGATCACCTGCGCGCGGTGGTCGCGGGTGGCGGTGAGCACCAGGTCGGCGCGGATGACGTGCTCGTCGAGCAGCTCCCGTCCGATGAAGCCGGCCGGGTCCGCGCCGTAGTCCGCCAGCACCGTGGCGGCGTGCGCCTCCATGGGGGCGCCTTCATGGCCCCAGGTGCCGGCGCTCTCGACGACCAGCCCGCCGCTGTGGGTCCCGCCGAGGCGCAGTTCCAGGGCATGGCGGTGCAGCCGCTCGGTGATCGGCGAGCGGCAGACGTTGCCGGTGCTGACGTGGAGGATTCGGAAGGGGGGTGAGGGGGGTACCGGAGGGTGGGTGTCACCGCCTGGTCCCGCTATGCCACGCCCCAGGGGCGCCATCAATTGGCCACCTCGAGCTCGGGTACCACCTTGCGCAGCTCGTCCACGCTGATCGCGCCCTCGCGCAGCAGCACCGGGACCTTGCCGGTGACGTCGACGATCGAGGACGGTACGGCGGCGGGCGTGGGGCCGCCGTCGAGGTAGACGGAGACCGAGTCGCCCAGCATCTCTTGCGCGGCGTCGCAGTCCTGCGGGGACGGGTGGCCGGTGAGGTTGGCGCTGGAGACGGCCATCGGGCCGAATTCGGTGAGCAGCTCGATCGCGACGGGGTGCAGCGGCATCCGCACCGCGACCGTGCCGTGGGTCTCGCCCAGGTCCCAGGTCAGCGACGGCTGGTGCCTGGCGACGAGCGTGAGCGCGCCGGGCCAGAAGGCGTCGACCAGCTCCCAGGCCTGCTCGGAGAAGTCGGTGACCAGCCCGTGCAGGGTGTTGGGGGACCCGACGAGGACCGGGGAGGGCATACCGCGGCCGCGGCCCTTGGCCTCCAGCAGGTCGCCGACGGCCTCCGCGCTGAAGGCGTCCGCGCCGACCCCGTACACGGTGTCGGTCGGCAGCACGACCAGCTCACCGCGGCGGACGGCCGAGGCGGCTTCGCGCAGACCGGTCGCGCGGTCCGTGGCGTCGCTGCAGTCGTATCGCCGTGCCATTACGGGACCTCCTCGTGCGGAACGAATACATCGGATGCATCGGCTGCATCGGGCGCCAAGGCGGGACGCGTCATGGCGTCGCCCGGCGTGCGGTGGCGAAGCGGGGCCTGTTGTTGAGGTCGGGGTGGTCGGCCGCATCGGCCCAGCCCCGCTCCTCGGTGAAGATCCACGGCACTTGTCCGCCCTGGGTGTCGGCGTGCTCGATGACGACCAGACCACCGGGCCGCAGCAGGCGGTGTGCGGTCCGCTCGATGCCACGGATGGTGTCCAGGCCGTCCTGGCCCGAGAACAGCGCCAGCTCCGGGTCGTGGTCGCGGGCCTCGGGGGCGACGTACTCCCACTCGGTCAGCGGGATGTACGGCGGGTTGGAGACGACCAGGTCGACCTGCCCGTCCAGTTCGGGAAGCGCGGTCAGCGCGTCGCCGTGATGGAGAACGACGCGGGACCCCTCGACGTTCTTGCGGGCGTACTCCAGGGCCTCTTCGGACAGCTCCACGGCGTGCACCCGCGAGCGCGGCACCTCCTGCGCGAGCGCCAGGGCGATCGCCCCGGAGCCGGTGCACAGGTCGACGATCAGCGGCTCGACGACGTCCATGGCCCGTACCGCGTCTATCGCCCAGCCGACCACCGACTCGGTCTCCGGACGGGGCACGAACACCCCCGGCCCGACGTGGAGTTCGAGGTACCGGAAGAACGCCCGGCCGGTGATGTGCTGGAGCGGCTCACGTGCCTCGCGGCGGGCGATCGCCTCCCAGTAGCGGGCGTCGAAGTCCGCATCGGGGACGGTGTGCAGCTGGCTCCGCTTGACGCCGTGCACATGCGCGGCGAGCTCCTCGGCGTCGAAACGCGGCGAGGGCACGCCGGCGTCGGCCAGCCGCTGGGTGGCCTGCGCCACCTCGGCGAGCAGCAGAGACCGGGGGCTCGGCCCGCGGCGGGGCCGCTGGGGGTCGCTGTGCCCCCCGGGGGATTGCTGCACTGGGGTCCTCCAGCCGGTTCGTGCAGGGTCTTACGGGTGGTGCCGCCTTACTGGGCGGCGGCGAGCTTTGCGGCCGAGTCGGCGTCGACGCACGCCTGGATGACCGGGTCGAGTTCGCCGTCGAGCACCTGGTCCAAGTTGTACGCCTTGAAGCCGACGCGGTGGTCCGAGATGCGGTTTTCCGGGAAGTTGTACGTGCGGATGCGCTCGGAGCGGTCGACCGTGCGGACCTGGCTGCGCCGGGCGTCGGACGCCTCGCGCTCGGCCTCTTCCTGGGCGGCGGCCAGCAGCCGGGAGCGCAGGATGCGCATCGCCTGCTCCTTGTTCTGCAGCTGGCTCTTCTCGTTCTGGCAGGAGACGACGATGCCGGTGGGCAGGTGGGTGATGCGCACCGCGGAGTCGGTGGTGTTGACGGACTGGCCGCCGGGGCCCGAGGAGCGGTAGACGTCGATCCGCAGGTCGTTGGCGACGATCTCGACCTCGACCTCCTCGGCCTCGGGCGTGACCAGCACGCCGGCGGCGGAGGTGTGGATCCGGCCCTGCGACTCGGTCGCGGGCACCCGCTGGACGCGGTGCACCCCGCCCTCGTACTTCAGCCGCGCCCAGACGCCCTGTCCGGGCTCGGTGGCACCGCCGCCGCCCTTGGTCTTCACGGCGACCTGGACGTCCTTGTAGCCGCCGAGGTCGGACTCGTTGGCGTCCAGGATCTCGGTCTTCCAGCCGACCCGCTCGGCGTAGCGCAGGTACATCCGCAGCAGGTCGCCGGCGAACAGCGCGGACTCCTCGCCGCCCTCGCCGGCCTTGACCTCGAGGATGACGTCCTTGTCGTCGCTGGGGTCGCGCGGGACGAGCAGCAGCCGCAGCTTCTCGGTCAGCTCCTCGCGCAGGGCGTCGAGCTCCTTGACCTCGTCGGCGAAGTCCGGGTCGTCCGCGGCGAACTCGCGCGCGGTCTCGATGTCCTCGCCGGTCTGCTTCCAGTCGCGGTACGTCGCGATGATCGGGGTCAGCTCGGCGTAGCGCTTGTTGAGCCGCATGGCCTCGCGCTGGTCGGCGTGGACCGCGGGGTCGGCCAGCCGCTTTTCGAGATCGGCGTGCTCACCGATCAGTTCTTCGACCGCCTCGAACATCGTGGGTTCCTCTGCTGGCTGGTGGCTGTGTCTCCCGGGGACTGCTGCTGCGGCTTCGCCGCGCCGCCCCCGGACCCCCGGCCGGACGGCTGGGACGACGAAACAAAGACGCCGGTCCGGTCACCCCAGGACAGGGGCGACCGGAAACCGGCGCCTTGAGAGTCGCTACTTCTTGGCAGCGGCGCCCTTGCCGAAGCGGGCCTCGAAGCGGGCCACGCGACCGCCCGTGTCCATGATCTTCTGCTTGCCGGTGTAGAACGGGTGGCACTCAGAGCAGACGTCGGCGCGGATGCTGCCGCCGGCGACGGTGCTACGGGTGGTGAAGGACGCGCCACAGGTGCAGCTGACCTGGGTCTCGACGTACTCCGGGTGGATGTCGCGCTTCAAGGGATTCTCCTAGGTTCGGGAGTGCACCGGGTCGTGTCGCGGATTACGTCACGTGAACCGGGGCCGACGGTCCAGTCTGCCAGGACTAGCCGTATCTCCCAAAACCGGGGTACGTGCCCGGCTATTCCCCGGCCGCTCCCGGGCCCCCGCGACCGGCCCCGTGCGGCTACTTCACGTAGTGGTCCGTGCCGCCCTTGTCGCCGGCCGAGCCCTTGATCGCGGACTTGGGGATGTCCCGGTCCCGCCGCAGCGCGTCCCAGACCTGCTTGCTCTGCTTGGTCAGCGGCACCACGCGGTCGGGGTTGGCGGTGTCGTACGTCACCGGCAGCGTCACCATGTCGATGCTCTCGGACCCGATGGAGCCCAGGCCCTTGGCCAGCCCGGTCAGCTCGCCGACCGAGTTGAGGTCGGTGTCGGTGGTGATGGCCTTGGTGGCCGTGTCGGCGACGTCGTAGAGCTTGGCGGGGCTGGTGAGCAGGCCGACGTTCTTGACCTGGTTCATCAGGGCCTTGATGAACGTCTGCTGCAGCTGGATGCGGCCCAGGTCGCTGCCGTCGCCGCCGGGCACACCGTGCCGGGTGCGGACCAGGCCGAGCGACTTCTCGCCGTCGAGGGTGTGCTTGCCGGGCTGCAGATGCAGATGGCTGCTGTTGTCGTCGATCGCCTTGCTGGTGGTGATCTCCACCCCGCCGAGGGCGTCGATGAGCTTCTTGAAGCCGGTGAAGTCGACCTCGATGAAGTGGTCCATCCGGATCCCGCTGATCGACTCGACGGTCTTGACGGCGCAGGCCGGCCCGCCGACCTCGAACGCGGTGTTGAACATCGCCCGCTGCTCACCGGGGACGCTCTTGCCGTCCTTGGTGCTGCACTGGGGCCGCTCGATCAGGGTGTCGCGGGGGATGCTGACGACGCTGGCCTTCTTGTGGCCCTTGTAGACGTGCACGACCATCGCGGTGTCGGAGCGGGCGCCGCCCTCGTCCCTGCCGTAGTCGCCGTTCTTGCCGGCGCGGGAGTCGGACCCCATGACGAGGATGTCCATCGATCCGTCGTCGACGTTCTTGGGCCGGTCGTGGCCGAGGGCGGCGTTGATGTCGACGCCCTTGAGGTTGCCGTTGAGCTTGAAGTAGACGTAACCGAGTCCGGCGCCACCGAGCAGTACGGCGCTGGTCAGCGCGCACAGCGAGATGGTCAGTACCCGGCGGCGCCGGCTGGGCGCCTTGCGCCGGCGGCCCGTGGCACGTATGCCGCGAGCGCGGCTTTCGGCCGTCGCGGTCCCGTTGCTGTCCGCCATCTGCTCCTCAGTCCTTGGTCGCTCGGCTACCCCTCGCCGCCGCCGTGCTGCGTGCTGTCACGGCCCGTTGCTCCTTGTCAGACGGGAGGTCGACGGGAAGGGTTGCACAGCGTTCGGTGAGCGAATTCTTAGAAATTCGCCGGGGCGCTCACGGACGGGGCACGAGGGCCGCCCCTCTCACCTGGGCTTTCGTCCTGTTTTCGGCCATGGCTGAAACGTTGCCTCGGGAGCGGATCTGTGCCGAAGGTCTCAGGCGGGGCCTTCGCGCGGGCCCCTGGACGCGGCGCGGCTCACAGATCACCGGCCGCGGCGCACACCGTACGGGTCGCCCAGCACACAGCCCCCCTCACCCGTATGGGCGAGGGGGGCTGTGGCTACGGCGCCAGGGCGTCAGTCGTTGCCGTTGCCCGCGGTCGGCGTCGTCTTCTGGATCTGCAGCAGGAACTCCGCGTTGGACTTGGTCTGCTTCATCTTGTCCAGCAGCAGCTCGATCGCCTGCTGCTGGTCCAGGGCGTGCAGCACCCGGCGCAGCTTCCAGACGATGGCCAGCTCGTCGCTGCCCATGAGGATCTCTTCCTTACGGGTGCCGGACGCGTCCACGTCCACCGCCGGGAAGATCCGCTTGTCGGCGAGCTTGCGGTCGAGCTTGAGCTCCAGGTTGCCGGTGCCCTTGAACTCCTCGAAGATCACCTCGTCCATCCGCGAGCCGGTGTCGACCAGCGCGGTGGCCAGGATGGTCAGCGAACCGCCGTCCTCGATGTTGCGCGCGGCACCGAAGAAGCGCTTCGGCGGGTAGAGCGCGGTCGAGTCGACACCACCGGACAGGATGCGGCCCGAGGCCGGGGCGGCGAGGTTGTACGCACGGCCCAGACGGGTGATCGAGTCCAGCAGCACGACCACGTCGTGGCCCAGCTCCACCAGGCGCTTGGCGCGCTCGATGGCGAGTTCGGCGACGGTGGTGTGGTCCTCGGCCGGGCGGTCGAAGGTCGAGGAGATGACCTCGCCCTTGACCGACCGCTGCATGTCGGTGACCTCTTCGGGACGCTCGTCGACCAGGACGACCATCAGGTGGCACTCGGGGTTGTTGCGGGTGATCGCGTTGGCGACCGCCTGCATGATCATGGTCTTGCCGGTCTTCGGCGGGGCCACGATCAGACCGCGCTGGCCCTTGCCGATCGGCGCGACCAGGTCGATGATCCGGGTCGTCAGACCGCCCGACTCACCCTCCAGGCGCAGTCGCTCCTGCGGGTAAAGGGGCGTCAGCTTCCCGAACTCCGGCCGTCCGCGGCCCTGTTCGGGCGCCACGCTGTTGACCGTGTCGAGCCGGACCAGCGCGTTGAACTTCTCGCGCCGCTCGCCGTCCTTGGGCTGGCGGACCGCGCCGGTGACGTGGTCGCCCTTGCGCAGGCCGTTCTTGCGGACCTGGGCGAGCGAGACGTAGACGTCGTTCGGGCCGGGGAGGTAGCCGGAGGTCCGGATGAACGCGTAGTTGTCGAGGATGTCCAGGATGCCCGCGACCGGGATCAGGACGTCGTCCTCGGACACCTGCGGCTCGTTGCCGAAGTCCTCGCGGCCACCACGGCGGCCACGGCGGTCGCGGTAGCGGCCGCGACGGCCCCGGCGGCCGCCCTCGAAGTCGTCGTCGTCGTCCCGGCGGTCCCGCTGACGCTGGCCGCCCTGTCCGCCCTGGCCGCCGTCGCCGGCGTCGCCCTTGCGGCCTCGGTCGCCTCGGTCGCCGCGGTCGCCTCGGTCACCACGGTCGCCGCGGTCACGCTGGCGCCGCTCGCCGCGCTCGCCCTTCTGCCCGCGGTCCTGGCGGTCGCCCTTGCCGGGCCGACCCTCGCCGGTCTCCTGCGGGGACACCGCGGTCTCGGTCTTGGCGTCCGCCTTGAGCTCGGCCTTCGCCTCGACCTTGGTGTCGGTCTTGACGTCGCCCGCGGTCTCGGGGCTGCCCGCGGCGGCGGTCGCCCGGCGCCGGCGGCGCTCGCCGGCCGGCTGCTCGTCTCCCCCAAGCTCTCGGCTGCGCTCGAGCAGGGCGGTGCCCCCCTCCGGCTGACCGGGGATGTCGATCTGCTGCTGGGCGCCGGCCTTGGCCGCGGCCTTGTCGGCCTTGGCGCCCCGCTCGGCCTTGTCCGCCTTGGCGGCGGGCTCCGCGCCGTCGTCGCCGGTGCGTGCCTTGGAGGTCGTACGGCGCTTGGGCTTGGTCTCGGTGTCGGCGGGCGCGTCGGCCTTGGCCGCGGCGCCCGAGCCGCCGGCCTGCTTCTCCTTGATGACCTCGATCAGCTGGCTCTTGCGCATCCGCGCGGTGCCCTTGATACCGAGGCCGGAGGCGACCTGCTGCAGCTCTGCCAGGACCATGCCGTCAAGGCCGGTGCCGGAACGGCGGCGCCGCGTGGTGGCAGGCGCGGCGGGAGCGTCCGTGGCGGGCGTGGTGGCACTGCCATCGGTGCGCGCGCCCATCAGATCGGTGGTGTCGCTCACGAAGGGTCCTTCCCTGGAGCGGGCGTCGGCCTGTCTGGCTCGGCGACCGGTTGTGCTGTCCGGCTGGGTCCTTGGTCTCGTGGACTGGGCCGGGGCGGTGGTCCCGCCGGAAATGGCGGAGAAATCGATTCATTGGTTCCGGCGCGATGAGATGCAGAGTGACTCATGTCGTCACGCCGATTCCGGAGCATGCTCGCTTCTGCTCAGGCAACTGCTCCAAGCAGTTTGGGAGGCTCCCGGAAGAAAGGTGGTCCCGAATGGGGACACGAAGCACAGCGCCACTGCGGCGTCTCGTACTCACTTGAGGTTAACACTACCGGATCCAACAAACATTCCCCCTCTCCAAGACCGGCAATCGTCGATCACCCGTGTGATCACCCGGCGAGCGGCAGCACACAGGCCCCTGCCGCGTCGAGGGTCAGCCGGTTGGCCGCCCACCCCTCACCCGCCAGCGCCGCGACCTTCTCGGCCGCCGCGTCCTCGACCAGCGCGAGCACCGTGGGGCCCGCACCGGACACGACTGCAGGGACGCCGTCCGCGCGCAGTCGGTTCACCAGGGCCACGCTCTCCGGCATCGCGGGGGCGCGGTACTCCTGGTGGAGTCGGTCCTCGGTCGCGGCCAGCAGCAGCTCGGGGCGCCTGGTCAGGGCCTCGACGAGCAGTGCGGCGCGGCCGGCGTTCGCCGCGGCGTCCACATGCGGGACGGTACGCGGCAGCAGTCCGCGGGCGGTCTCGGTGAGCACCGGTTTCCCGGGCACGAAGACCACCGGAACGATGGAATCGGCGGGATCCATCCGGATCGCCCGCGCGGTTCCGGTGTCCATCCAGGCGAGCGTGAAGCCGCCCAGCAGGCAGGCGGCGACGTTGTCGGGGTGGCCCTCGATCTCGGTGGCCAGCTCCAGCAGCGCGGTGTCGTCGAGCTTCTGCTCGCCGCCTATGGTCACGGCGCGGGCGGCGACGATGCCCGCGCAGATGGCGGCCGAGGAGGAACCCAGGCCGCGGCCGTGCGGGATGCGGTTGGCGCAGACGATCTCCAGGCCGCGCGGCTGGCCGCCGAGCAGCTCGAAGGCGGCGCGCATCGACCGTACGAGCAGGTGGCTCTCGTCGCGCGGCAGGGTGTCGGCGCCCTCACCTGCGATGTCGATGTGCAGCCCGGAGTCGGCCACCCGCACCACGACGTCGTCGTACAGGCCCAGGGAAAGACCCAGGGCATCGAAGCCGGGACCGAGATTGGCGCTGGTAGCGGGGGTGCGCACCCGGACGGCGGCGGCGCGGAACGCGGGACCGGCCATCGCTCGATGACTCTCCTTGATTGATGCTGCGGTACTGCCCCGGAGCGCCGCGGCACCGAGATGCCCGGCCGGCTCATGGGGACTGTTCTGACCTGCCCTGAACACCACTGCGTTATGCCGTGGGGAGGGGAGTTGGCTGCCAGCCTATCGAAGGAAGGTTCTGTCGCGACATAGGGCGCACAGGAGGCGCACGATGCGTGTCGCGCGCCTTCCTGCGCCCCGGCACTGCCTTCGCCGGGCTTTGCAGCCTTTGCACAATTTGCAGTGTGCGGGGTGACGGGACGCCGAGCGCCCCGCCACCGGGTGCCGTATGCGCAGGTCAGCGCCGTACGGCGGGAGGTGCTACGCGAGGCCGAGCCGCTCGGCCGCGGCGTCCGCGTCGATCGGGACCGTGACCGGCTGCGGCGCTCCGGCCACCGCCCAGTCCGGGTCCTTGAGGCCGTTGCCGGTCACCGTGCAGACGATGCGCTGGCCGGGGTCGACCTTGCCCTCCTCGGCGGCCTTGAGCAGGCCGGCGACGGAAGCGGCCGAGGCGGGCTCCACGAAGACGCCCTCCTGTGCGGCCAACAGGCGGTAGGCGGCCAGGATTTGACGGTCGGTCACATCGTCGATGAAGCCGCCGGACTCGTCCCGGGCGCGCTCGGCGTTCGCCCACGAGGCGGGGTTGCCGATGCGGATCGCGGTGGCGATGGTGTGCGGGTCCTTGACGACCTCACCGCGCACGATCGGCGCACTGCCGGAGGCCTGGAAGCCCCACATGCGCGGGGTGCGGCTGGCGATGCCGTCGGCCGCGTACTCCTGGTAGCCCTTCCAGTACGCCGTGATGTTGCCGGCGTTGCCGACGGGCAGCACATGGATGTCGGGCGCGTCGGCGAGCATGTCGACGATCTCGAAGGCAGCGGTCTTCTGCCCCTCGATGCGCACCGGGTTCACGGAGTTCACAAGTGCGACCGGGTAGTTCTCGGACAGGCCCCGGGCCAGCGTGAGGCAGTCGTCGAAATTCCCGTCGATCTGCAGGATCTTCGCGCCGTGCACCAGCGCCTGGCCCATCTTGCCGAGCGCGATCTTGCCCTGCGGGACGAGCACCGCGCAGACCATCCCGGCCCGCACCGCGTAGGCGGCGGCCGAGGCGGAGGTGTTGCCGGTGGAGGCGCAGATGACGGCCTTGGCGCCCTCCTCCTTGGCACGCGTGATGGCCATCGTCATGCCCCGGTCCTTGAAGGAGCCGGTGGGGTTGGCACCCTCGACCTTGAGGTGGACCTCACAGCCCGTGCGCTCGGAGAGCACCTGGGCCGGTACGAGGGGCGTGCCGCCCTCCCGGAGGGTGACGACCTCGGTCGTGTCGCTGACCGGAAGCCGGTCACGGTATTCCTCGATGATTCCGCGCCACTGACTGCTTGTCTTGGTCACGGTGGAATTGGCAGACATGGGTTCCTTTACTCCCCTTCGACCCGCATGATGCTGGCGACACCGCGGACGGTGTCCAGCTCGCGCAGTGCCCCGACGGTCGACGACAGCGCCGCGTCGGCCGCCCGGTGGGTGACGACGACGAGGGAGGCCTCGCCGTCCTTGCCCTGCTGACGGACCGTATCGATCGATACGCCGTGTTCGGCGAAGACCGTCGCGACCTGCGCAAGAACGCCGGGCTTGTCGGCCACGTCGAGACTGATGTGGTACCGCGTGACGACCTCGCCCATGGGGCTGACCGGCAGCGCCGTATAGGCCGACTCCCCGGGCCCGGTGGAGCCGGCGAGCTTGTTGCGGCAGACCGCGACGAGGTCGCCGAGGACCGCGGAGGCGGTCGGCGAACCGCCCGCACCCGGGCCGTAGAACATCAGCTGACCGGCCGCGTCGGCCTCGACGAAGACCGCGTTGTACGCCTCGCGTACGGAGGCGAGCGGATGCGTCAGCGGAATCATGGCGGGGTGCACCCGCGCGGTGACCGAGCCCCCGTCGGCGGCCCGCTCGCAGATGGCCAGCAGCTTGACCGTACAGCCCATCCGCTTGGCGGAGGCGATGTCGGCCGCGGTGACCTCCGTCAGCCCCTCGCGGTGCACATCGTCGATGGTGACCCGCGTGTGGAAGGCGATACCGGCCAGGATCGCGGCCTTGGCGGCGGCGTCGAACCCCTCGACATCGGCGGTCGGGTCGGCCTCGGCGTACCCCAGCGCGGTCGCCTCGTCCAGCGCCTCGCTGTACCCCGACCCCGTCGAATCCATCTTGTCGAGGATGAAGTTGGTGGTGCCGTTGACGATGCCGAGCACCCGGTTGACCTTGTCGCCGGCCAGCGACTCGCGCAGCGGCCGCACCAGCGGGATCGCGCCCGCGACGGCGGCCTCGTAGTACAGATCCGCGCCGTTGGCCTCGGCCGCCGCGTGCAGCGCCGCGCCGTCGGCCGCGACCAGCGCCTTGTTGGCGGACACCACGCTCGCGCCGTGCTCGAAGGCGGTGGTGATCAGCGACCGCGCGGGCTCGATCCCGCCGATGACCTCGATGACGACGTCGATGTCACCGCGTTTGACGAGCGCGGTCGCGTCGGTGGTGACCAGCTCGGCCGGAACGCCGGCGCGCACCTTGTCGGGGCGGCGCACGGCGATCCCCGCGAGCTCCACGGGCGCGCCGATGCGGGCCGTGAGGTCGTCCGCGTGCGTCGTCATGATGCGTGCCACCTCTGAGCCGACGACACCACAGCCCAGGAGCGCCACCTTCAGCGGACGCGTACGCATCATTCGACCTCTGCTTCTCATCGATCAGCGATTTTCGGCTTGCTCATGCACCAGCAGCCAACCTGCTCATGCACCAGTCTCACGCACCGGACGGCAGATTCCGTCCGTCGTCCGGATGCCGAGACATTTATTTCATCCGGGGCCGGGCCCCGGCGATCCGGCCCTACCCGACATCCAACCGCAGGAGATCTTCCTCCGTCTCCCGCCGGACGATCACCCTGGCCTCGCCGTCCCCGACCGCCACGACCGGCGGCCGCAGCGCGTGGTTGTAGTTGCTCGCCATGGACCGGCAGTACGCGCCGGTGGCCGGCACCGCGAGCAGGTCCCCCGGCGCCACGTCGGCCGGCAGGAAGGCGTCACGTACGACGATGTCGCCGCTCTCGCAGTGCTTGCCGACCACCCGCGACAGCATCGGCTCGGCGTCGGACGTGCGCGACACCAGGGCCACGCTGTACTCCGCGTCGTACAGGGCGGTGCGGATGTTGTCCGACATCCCGCCGTCCACGGACACATACGTCCGCAGGCCTTCCAGCTCCTTGACCGTGCCGACCTCGTACAGCGTGAAGGCCGTCGGCCCCACGATCGCGCGCCCCGGCTCGACCGACAGCCGCGGCACGCCCAGCCCCGCCGCCGCGCACTCCTTGCGCACGATCTCGCTCAGCGCCTTGGCGATCTCGTGCGGCTCGCGCGGATCGTCGTCCGAGGTGTAGGCGATGCCGAGCCCGCCGCCGAGGTCGATCTCGGGCAGTTCGATGCCGTGCTCGTCGCGTACCTCGGTCAGCAGCTGCACCACGCGACGGGCGGACACCTCGAATCCCGCCATGTCGAAGATCTGCGATCCGATGTGGCTGTGGATGCCGATGAGCTCCAGGCCGTCGAGCTTCAGGGCGCGGCGTACGGCCTCGGCGGCCTGCCCGCCCGCCAGCGCGATCCCGAACTTCTGGTCCTCGTGGGCGGTCGCGATGAACTCGTGCGTGTGCGCCTCGACACCGACCGTGACCCTGATCTGCACGCGCTGGCGCCTGCCGAGCCGCTCGGCGATGTGCGCGACGCGCACCATCTCCTGGAAGGAGTCCAGGACGATCCGCCCGACCCCGGCCTCGACGGCCCGGGTGATCTCCTCGGTGCTCTTGTTGTTGCCGTGCAGCGCGATCCGCTCGGCGGGCATCCCCGCCGCCAGCGCCGTCGCCAGCTCGCCGCCGGAGCAGACGTCGAGGTTGAGCCCCTCTTCGTGCAGCCAGCGCACGATGGCCCGGGAGAGGAACGCCTTGCCGGCGTAGAAGACGTCGGCGTCCGGCCCGAAGGCGTCCTTCCAGGCCCGGCAGCGCGCCCGGAAGTCGTCCTCGTCCAGGAAGTAGGCCGGCGTGCCGAACTCCTCGGCGAGCGCGGCCACGTCCAGCCCGCCGACGGTCACCACACCGTCGGCGTTGCGCCGGACGGTACGGGACCAGACACGCGGGTCAAGGGTGTTGAGATCGGCGGGCGGCCCGGCGTAGTGCCCCTCGGGCAGCACGTCGGCATGCCGGGGCCCTGCGGGATGCGCGGAACGACTCATGGCGTGGAGATCCCCTCAAAATTCGTTCATCAGAGGTGTTCGGGAGCGGAGATGCCGAGCAGGCGCAGGCCGTTGGCGAGCACCGTTCCGCCGGCCTCGGCAAGGGCCAGGCGGGCACGGTGCACGGCCGAGGGTTTCTCGTCCCCGACGGGCAACGGCGCAAAGGCGTCGTGCCACCGGAAGAACGCGTCCGCCGTCGCCTCCAGATGCCGCACCACCCGGTCCGGCGCCCGCAGCCGCGCGGCGGTCTCGATGGCGGAGGGGTAGGTGGCGAGGAGGGTGTGCAGCGACTGAAGGCAGTGCTCGGCGGGCCCGTCGGCGACGGTGACGGCCACCGGGGCGCCCACCTCCCCCGGCTCGCTGCTGAACCCCAGCTCACGCGCGCCGCGCACCAGCGCCCGGGTCCGCGCGTGGGCGTACTGCACCCGGAACCGCGGATTGCTCTCCCGCTGCACCACACGCTCGGGCACCCGCACCGGGTCATGGGCGGCGGGCCGCAGCAGGACCCAGCGGGCCTCGTCGGAGCCCAGCCGGCCGATGAGGGCGGCCAGCTCCTCGGGGGTGGCGGCCGGCTCCCCGGGGGCGGCGGGCCGCGCATCGGCGTCGACGCGGCCGGCCGGAGCCTGCGGCCGGATCCCCGCCGCGGCCTCGATCCGCGCCAGCGCCTCGGCCACGACCACCTCGCGGGCACCGCGGCCGGTCGCGGTACCGCCCGTGACCGGGCCGCCCTCCGCGCCGCGGTCCCCGTACCGTTCCCCTTGCGCCAGCACATTCCGTACGAGCGCGGCCTGCGCGCCCTCGCCCAGCGTGAAGTTCAAAAAGCCCGGCCCGGCGATCTCGACCCGGGCGATCCCGGCGCTCCCCGCCAGCCGCTTCCGCAGGATCTCGGCGACCTCCCGGGCCGGCCGCCCCGCCGGCTTGGCGAGCTGCAGCGCGACGTTGGAGGCGTAGTCCCCACACCCTGGCCGCGGCGGCGGCTGCACAACGATCCGCGCCGGCACGGGCACGGAGAGCTCCTGCTCCTCCACGGCACCGCGCACGGAGCGCAGGACGGTACGGGAGAGCTCAGCGGGGGTCACGGGACAAGCGTATGGGAGAACAGGGGCATCCACGCGACCCGGTTTCGCCCTGTGGACACTCCGCGGGACCCACCCGCCCCTGTGGACCCTGCGCGGCCGCCGGACCGGGCCGGGCTGGGCCGGCGCTCAGCCGCGGGCCGAGCTTGACCGGCTGCCCAGCCGCCGGGCCGGGCGTGGCTGGCACTCAGTGGCCGGGCTTGGCCGGCGCTCAGCCGCCGGACCGGGCGTGGCCTGCACTCAGCCGCCGGGGCAGACCACCGGCCCCGCTTCGCCGCCCCCCGCCTCCACCATCCCCACCCGGCCCCGATCGCTCTCCCCGTCCTCGCCCCCGCTGTCTTCCTTGCCCATCCCGCCGCCCTCGGGCCCGCGCTCCCGCTGCCGACCCTCGCGAACCAGCTTCCCCACGGTCCGCACCAGCTCGGTCGGCTCGAACGGCTTCGCCAGGAAGGCGTCCACCCCGACCGTCTCGCCGTTGTTCACCTCGCCCTGCGTACACGCGCTGACGATGGCGATCGGGATGTCCCAGGTCCGAGGATCGGAGCGCAGCCGGGCCGCGGTGCGCAGACCGTTGAGCCGCGGCATCACCACATCGAGGGTCACGACATCGGGTCTTACGTGGTGCACGACATCCAGACATTCGGCACCATCAGCCGCGGTCACGACCTCGAAGCCCTCCAGCTCGAGATTGACCCTGATCAACTGCCGGATCACCTTGTTGTCGTCGACAACCAGGATCCGACCGGACAAGCCAGGCACACCATGAGACTAGGGGCCCACCTGCGGCGCCGTCCCGGTTTTGCCCACTTCCGCCCCCATGCGAGGGACCTTTCCCCGACCCCCACCGGCACACCCCGCACATGCGCTAGGGCCCCACCCATCGGACAGTCCCGACCCCTCCCCCGCCTCCCGCAAATCCTGTTCATGAACACCCCATCAGAGCTGGTAGGGTTCTACCCGTCGCCGCACAAACAGCGGCAACGCCCCCGTAGCTCAGGGGATAGAGCAACGGCCTCCGGAGCCGTGTGCGCAGGTTCGAATCCTGCCGGGGGCACTCGCCATCTCACCGAAAATTCGTAGGTGATCAGGGCGGATGCCGAAAGAAGAGGGCGGGAGTCAGTCTCACTGACTCCCGCCCTTTCTCGTTCCCGGTCACCTTTCGCTTAATTGTCGGCCTGGAATGCAAAGATCCACTGCCTGGGTGCCATCTGCCGGCCTCTTTCCGACCCTCCCCAGCGTGAGCGCAGGTTGTGGCACGGGGGATCGACGTACGGCGTCGGTGGTTCAGGACCTCGCCCCACTCGCGATGGAGCTCCGCGGTGAGCCTTAGGGCGTTGCCGACGCTCTGCCGGCTGCCCAGGGCGCGGTGAGCGGCGAGGGCCGCTTGGATCGCGCGTGCAAGAGCGAGGGCGCGGCCCAAGTAGTCCACCGCTTGGTCGAGTTGATCCCGACCCGTGGGGCAATGGGGACGTCAGGCATCGGGGATGTCCGGCTTTGCGGCGGTGAGCATGGTGCCGGGGATGACGACGAGTCGTTCGTCAGGGCCGATGGTCACGCCTTCGGGTAGGCGCGGAGCGTAGTGGTCGGTCATATCGCGGCCTATGACGGCGATATCGCCGTTGCTGAGCTGCCAGATGTCCGGGCACTGCTCCCTGCCCTGGGAATTGCCCAGTTCTTCCGCCGACTTTCCCAGGCGTCTGACGAATAACGCCGACGGGTCGGCTTCCCAGGCTCGGGCCACGACGTGCCACCTCCAGGTCCCCGTTGTCACGGAATGCCACCGGCACGATACCGTGCGAGACCGGGCGCGGGGAGTCTGAATTCGCGCCGCCCGCGGGCGGCGCGGACAACGCGGACAACGGGGAGGACGCGCCGCCGCGGCCGCCCGCGGGTGGCCGTCGAGAGCGGGCGGTGCGCCGCCGGGAGGGCGGCGGCAGCCGGGCACCGGACCGCCGGCGTGGTTCCGCCCGGCCCGGCTCTGCTCGACTCGGTGTGGGCCGAGGGGGCGGGCCCGGTTGTCAGTCGTCCAGCCCGAGAGTCAGCCGTTCAGTCCGGGTGTCAGCCGTCCAGGCGGACCGGGAGGGACTCGATGCCGTAGACGATCGACAGCTTGCGGAAGGCCAGGTCCTCCGGCTTGGCGGCGAGGCGCATGTGCGGGAAGCGGCGGACCAGGGCGGGGTAGGCGGCGCGGAGTTCCATCCGGGCGAGTTCGGCGCCCACGCAGCGGTGGATTCCGTAGCCGAAGGCCAGGTGGGACGGGACGTTGCGCGAGGGGTCGAACCGCTCCATGTCCGGACCCAGTTTGCCGTCCCGGTCGGAGCCGCTCAGGGAGCACAGCACCACGTCTCCCGCGGCGATCTGCACACCGCCGATCTCCAGGTCCTCGCGGGCGAAGCGCGGGAAGGCGACCTGTACGACGGTCAGGTAGCGCAGCAGCTCCTCGACATAGCGGTCGACGACGTCATCGCCGTCGTGGAGGGCCGCGAAGTGCTTCGGGTCCTGGAGGAGAACCAGGGCGCCGAGCGCCAGCATGCTGGCGGTGGTCTCGAAGCCTCCGGTCAGCACGCCGTCGGCCAGGCCCGCCAGTTCCTCGTCGCTGACCGAGTCGCCGTGCTCCTTGACGATCATGCCGAGCAGGCCGTCACCCGGATTCTCCCGCTGCTTCTTGACGATGTCCCGGAAATAGGAGAGCGATTCGGATATGGCGCCGAAGGACGCGTTCGCGCCGCTGAAAAGGTCGAAGCGGGCCGCGCTGAGGCGTTCGAAGTCGTCGCGGTCCTCGTAAGGGACGCCGAGGAGTTCGCAAATGACGAGGGAGGGGATGGGCAGGGCGAAAGAGTGGACGATGTCGACCGGGTCGCCGTTTTTCCCCGCCGCTTCCATGGCGTCGAGGCGCTCCTCGACGATCTCGTGGATGCGCGGGGTGAGCCGGCCGAGGCGGCGCATGGTGAATTCGGGGGTCAGGAGCCGGCGGAGGCGGGTGTGCACCGGCGGGTCGGCGAATCCGAGGCCCCCGGGGTTCTGTTCGACGCCGGCGCCGGCCTTGCCGACGAGGTTGGTGAAGTCCGAGCTGAAGGCATTGGCCTTTCCCAGCACCGCCTTGACCTCGTCGTATCCGGTGACCAGCCAGACGTTGGCGGCTATCGGTACCGGCAGCTTGCTGATCGGCTCCTTCTCCCGGACGGTCGCCAAATCGCCTACGGGGTCGAGCCCCTCGCGACGCAAGGGCATCAGGACAGACTCGGGCAAGAAAGACATTCGAGACAGGTCGAAGCCTTTCTTCTGTGTTCTCGCCAGATACATACGGCCGGCCCAGGCGATGATCCGGGAACGGAGAGTCGTCATGACGCTCATACTGCCTTTCGTCGAGGGGGACGGTCACCCGCACTCGGCGCCCCAAGGCGGCCGGGACAGCACGGGACCCACTCGGCGCGGACGGGTGTGTCGTACGCCATAGCCCCTCGCTTGCGGTGGTCATGGCGCGAGTCCATGCCATCAACCGGTGCCTTAGGTCGTCCGCATCAGCGTGACGAGTTCGGCCTTCTTCTATTCGGTCGGGAAGAGTTTACAAACTGCCATTGGCCGCGTTCACGGAACAACCCGGGTCGCCCCTGGGAGACCCCTGAGCCGACCCTGACTCCTCCCTTGGTCCGGCATGGAGGGGGCGGGGCCGTGTCCGACATGACCGCGCCGCGCGTGCGGAGCGCGGGGCGGGGCGGGGCGGTGCGGGGCGGGGCGGTGCGGGGCGGTGCTCGACGGCCGCGCCGGATGCGGGCGGTGACCACCGCTCGTATCCGGCGGGCTCGGGCGTACCCACCCGGACGGGGATCCGTGCCGCGGGCCGGGCGGTGATCCGGACCGTGGGGCGAGCGGTGATCCGGACCGCGGGCCGGGCCGTGAGCCGGACCCGCGGGCCGGACCGTGAGCCGGGCGGCCCTGTGCGCGCTCCGCATGGCGGGAGAGAGGTGTGTGAAGGTTGCACGGCGTTTCCGGCGGTCGGACGCATGCCGGGCCGGGCGAGTCAACCGGGCGCTCGCGGGGGCGGGTTGGCGCGGGCAACGGGGGTGCTACCCCCGAGTGCGACTGCTACGTACCGTGACAAGTTGCGGACCCTTCGGAGTCTCTTTAGCGTGAGACGAGTGCGAGGTAGGCGACAGGACGCGGCGCGCGACAGCGGTCCGCAGGCACCGATCCGTCCGTCCCGTTGACGCCCGGTAGACCCCACTCGTTTTCGACTCCCCCTTTTCGCAGGACTCTCCCTTTCGCAGGAGGAAGCGCATGTTTCCGAAGCGCATGTTTTTGAGGTCGAAGTCCGGCAGCTTCACTCTGTGTGCCCTTTCCGGGGCGCTGGCCGGCGCCCTCACGGCAGGACCGGCACTGGCGGCGGGATCCGACGGGGGTGACGGCGAGGGCTCCACCATCCCCATGCGCATGGGTCGGGTCGTCGCCAAGGAAGGCCTCGTGGTGCGTACGGGCCCGAGCACCCACTACCGCGTCATCGGCTCGAAGCAGTACGGGACGGTCGTGGAGATCGCGTGCCGGGTCAACGGAGAGCGCGTCAAGGGCAACCCCGTCTGGTACAAGCTCGGCGACTCCTCGTACGCCTGGTCCTCGGAGCGCGACATCGTGCACGACGGGGACGAGCCCCGCTGGTGCTGACGCGGGGCGGCCCGGCGTCGACGCCCCGAACGCCGTATCCGGCATAACGGAAATAGCGGCCGCCGCTTGCTACGTTGCCAGACATGACGGCAACGGCAAGGGCGGCCGCCACGGCGCGCCCGGCGGACACTCCCCCACCCTTGCCGCCACCGCCCGGACGGCGGGGAATCGAACTGGCCCTCCTCGTAGGCGCGGTGCTGATCAGCGTCTGCGGCTACGCCGTGGTGGGGCTGGCCAGGGGGCACGCCCTCCCGGGCGGTGCGGTCCGCTACGGCGCCGGGCTCGGCGGGCTCGCACTGCTCGCGCACCTCGCGGTGCGCCTGCGCGCCCCGTACGCCGACCCGCTGCTGCTGCCCACCGCCGTGCTCCTCAACGGGCTCGGGCTGGTGCTGATCTTCCGGCTCGATCTGGAGACCCCGGCCGACCACGCCGCGCCCACCCAGCTGATGTGGTCGACGGTGGGAGTGCTGCTGTTCATGGCGGTGGTGGTGCTGCTGCGCGACCACCGCACGCTGCAGCGGTACGCCAACCACTGCGCGGCGCTGGCGCTGGCGCTGATGGTCGCGCCGATCGCCTTCCCCGCCGTCAACGGGGCGAAGATCTGGATCCGTGTCGCCGGATTCTCGATTCAGCCCGGCGAGTTCGCGAAGGTGCTGATCACGGTCTTCTTCGCGGCCTATCTCGCCGCCAACCGCGGTGCGCTGGCGCGCGCCGGCCAACGGGTGGCCCGGCTCCAGCTCCCCGCCGGCCGGGTGCTCGGGCCGATCTCCGCGATCTGGCTGCTCAGCGTGGCCGTGCTGGTCCTGGAGCGCGATCTGGGGACCTCGCTGCTGTTCTTCGGGATCTTCGTGGTGCTGCTGTACGTCGCGACGGGGCGGACCGGCTGGATCGCGCTCGGGCTGCTGCTGGCCGGGATCGGGGCGGCGGCCGTCGGCACGCTGGAGCCGCATGTGCACGGCCGGGTCGAGGACTGGCAGCACCCGTTCGCCGGCATCGCGGCGGGCGAGGGGCCCGGTCAGCTCGCCCAGTCGCTCTTCGCCTTCGCCGCGGGCGGGGTGCTCGGCACCGGGCTGGGCCAGGGCCACTCGTCCCTGATCGGCTTCGCCATGAAGTCCGACTTCATCCTCGCGACCTTCGGCGAGGAGCTGGGGCTGGCCGGACTCACCGCGCTGTTCCTGCTGTACGCCCTGCTGGTGGCGTGCGGCTACCGGGCCGCACTGGGGCTGGGCGACGCGTTCGGCAGCCTGCTGGCCGTCGGACTCGCGGCGCTGCCGGCCCTGCAGGTCTTCGTCATCGCGGGCGGGGTGATGGGGCTGATCCCGCTGACCGGCATGGCCATGCCGTTCCTCGCGCAGGGCGGGTCCTCCGTCGTCACGAACTGGATCATCGTCGCGCTGCTGCTGCGGATCAGCGACCGGGCGCGGGCGCCCCGGCCGGAGGGGAGCGGGGTGGCGAGCGGCAGCGGCAACGGGGAGGCCGTCCGTTGAACCGCTGCATCCGGCACACCGCCGCGTTCTGCCTGCTGCTCCTGCTCGCCCTGCTGGTCAACGCCGCGCGGGTGCAGATCGTCGAGGCGGAGCACTACGACGCCAGCCCGGCCAACCGGCGGCTGCCGATCGCCCGTTACGCAAAGCCGCGCGGTGAGCTGCTCGTCGACGGCAGGCCGGTCACCGGATCCCGGGACAGCAGGGGCCGGCTGCGCTACGAGCGCACCTACACCGACGGCCCGCTCTACGCCCCGGTCACCGGCTACTCCTCGCAGACCTACGGGACCTCGCTGCTGGAGCGGGCCGAGGACGGCATCCTCTCCGGCGCCGATGCGCGGCTCGCCGCCTTCCCCTGGTGGGACCAACTGACCCGCGGCCGCCACCGGGGCGGCGATGTGCACACCACCATCAACCCCCGGATGCAGCGCGCCGCCTACGCCGGGCTGGGCGGCAAGAAGGGCGCGGTGGCCGCGATCGAACCGCGCACGGGGCGCATCCTGGCGCTGGTCAGTACGCCGTCGTACGAGCCGGGTGAGCTGTCCGGCAACGGCGCGCCGGTCGGCGAGGCCTGGCGCCGGCTCAACGCCGCCGCGCAGCGGCCGATGCTCAACCGGGCGCTGCAGCAGACCTACCCGCCCGGCTCCACCTTCAAGGTCGTCACCGCGGCGGCTGCGCTGGAGAGCGGCCTGGTCACCGACATCGAAGCCCCTACGGACTCCCCCGATCCCTATCCGCTGCCCGGCAGCTCCACCCTGCTCGGCAACACGGCCGAGGACTGCGAGGACGCCCCCCTCATCTACGCCTTCCGGGCCTCGTGCAACACCGTCTTCGCGCGGCTGGGGACCGCGGTCGGGCTGCGCGGCATGGCGGCGACGGCCCACCGGTTCGGCTTCAACGACCGGCGGCTGCGCATCCCCTCGCCGGTCGCGCCGAGCACCTTCGACACGCGGATGGATCCCGCGCAGCTCGCGCTCTCCGCCATCGGGCAGTACGACACCGCCGCCACCCCGCTCCAGATGGCGATGGTCGCGGCGGTGGTCGCCAACGGGGGGCAGCTGACGCCGCCGTACCTCGTCGACAAGGTGACCGACGCCGGCGGGGTCATGGTCTCGGCCGGTCCGCAGCGGCCCACGCGCCAGGTGGTCGGCCCGGCCACCGCGCAGCAGCTCCAGGAGTTGATGATCGACGTCGTCGAGCACGGCAGCGGCCGGCGCGCCGCCGTCGAGGGCCTGACGGTCGGCGGCAAGACGGGCACCGCCCAGCACGGTGCGCACAACGAGGGCACGCCGTATGCCTGGTTCATCTCCTGGGCGCGCGAGCGGGACAACTACGAGCCGACGGTGGCGGTGGCGGTGGTCGTCGAGGACGCGGCCGCCGATCGCGCGGACATCAGCGGCGGGGGGAGCGCGGCACCGATCGCCCGGGCGGTGATGGCGGCGGCGCGATGAGGTACGACTCCGGCGCGGCCGCCGTACCCGCGTCACAATGGCCGTATGACCGACGCTCCCCCGCCCACCTCCTCCGCCGCACCGGACCCCGCCCCGCTGCTGTCACTGGCCGAAGTGGAGGCGCTGGCCCGGCGGGCGCACGCGGGGCAGACCGACAAGGCCAGCCGCCCGTACACCGAGCATCTGGAGGCTGTCGCGGCGGGCGTGCGGGCGCGGGGCGGCAGCGACGAGCAGATCGCCGCGGCCTGGCTGCACGACGCGGTCGAGGACGGCGCGCTGAGCCGTGAGTGGCTGGCCGGCGCGGCGCTCGGCGAGGCGACCAAGGCGATGGTCCTGGCGGTCACCAAGCGGGCCGGTGAGCCGGTCGAGGAGTACACCGCGCGGATTCTGGCCACGCCCGGTGCGCTGCTGGTCAAGGAGTCCGATCTCGCGCACAACGCCGATCCGGCGCGGCTGGCCGTTCTGGACGCGCCGACGCGGGAGCGGCTGACGGCGAAGTACGCCCGGATGCGGGGCCTGTTGGGACTTCGCTGAGCCGGCCGGCCTCCGGGCCGCGAAGCCGCGGGTCCGCACAGTGGACGCCCGCCCGGAAAGATGCCCTACGCAGCTACTCTGCGGCGATGACCCCTACGGAACCCCCGCAGCCCTCCCACCCGCGAGCTGCGCGCGTGGTCGCCGCCCTGGAGGGCGTCGGCGTCCGCCGCCACACCACGGGCCAGGTCATCCTCGACGCCGTCGACTGGACCGTACGGTCCGGTGAGCACTGGGCGTTGCTCGGCGCGAACGGCGCGGGCAAGACCACCGTCCTGCGCCTCGTCGGCGCGCTGATGTTCCCCACCGTCGGCACCGTCGAGGTGCTCGGCCACCGGCTCGGCTCGGTGGACGTCCGCGAGCTGCGCGCCGTCATCGGCCTGGTCTCCGGCGCGCAGAAGGTGCCGCAGGACGCGACCGGCCACACCGTCGTACTGACCGGCGCGACCGGCACCGTGCAGCCCCTGTGGCGCACGTACGACGCCGCCACCCGCGAGCGGGCGCACGAGCTGCTCGCCGAACTGGACTGCAAGGAGCTGGCGGACCGCCCCTACGGGGTGTGCTCGGGCGGCCAGCGGGCCAGGATCCTGATCGCCCGCGCGCTGATGGCCGACCCCTCGCTGCTGCTGCTCGACGAGCCTTTCAACGCGCTCGACCTGCCCTCCCGCGAGGATGTGATCGACGCGCTGCACCGGCTGGCCCTGGGGCGCCCGGAGTTGGCGACCGTGACGGTCACCCACCATCTGGAGGAGCTGTCCCCGGCCATCGCCCACGCCCTGCTGCTGCGCGAGGGCCGGGTGCAGGCACGCGGCCCGGTGGCGGAGGTCCTGACGGGCGCGCGGATGACGGCCTGCTTCGGCCGCCCGATCGAGGTGTCCCGCCACGAGGGGCGGTGGCTGGCGCGATCGGGGCGGCGGGGCCAGGGGCAGTTCCCGGTACCCGGCTCGGGCTATGACAACCGGTCCGTCTAGCAGGCCGGGCAGCGACAGGGAGGACGGCATGACGCAACCAGAGCTCCCCGATATGGGCGATCCGATCCCGCGAGAGGGGCTGCCGCCCTGGAAGCAGCGCTTCTACGAGTACGCGCTGGTGGTCATCGGGCTGCTGGCCCCGTGGGCCTTCCTGTGGGTCGCGGCGGCGAGGAATGCGGGGCTGCTGTGGATTCCGGTGCTGAATCTCCTCGGTACGTATGCGGGGCTGTATGTCATGGTCCGGGGATGGCGGGGCCGGTCTCGCCGGATGTTCGCGGTGCTGGCCGGTGTGGTGGTGTGCTGGATCGTCTGGACGGAGTTGTTCCGGCGGCTGAATTGAGGGGCCGGAATTGAGGGGACGGAAACGGGGCGTCACCATCGAGGCGGGGTGCCGGAGGGGCGGGCCCCAGTCCCGGCCCCGGCCGGTCAGTCCTCCGCCTCGCCCCGCGCTATCGCCTCCGCGACCTCCGCCGTGCGGGCCGCCTCCTCGGCGGCGAAGCGCTCCGCGTCCAGCTTGTCGGCGAGCTCCTCGTCCTGGGCCATCAGCAGATCGAGGTTGGCGTCGCCCAGGTCGAAGACGCCCAGGTCCACATAGGCGCGCTGCAGGCGTTCGCCCCACAGCCCGATGTCCTTCACGCAGGGCACGATCCGGCTGAAGAGCAGCTTCCGGAAGAGGTGCAGGAATTCGGAGCGCTCGGTGAATTCCGCGGCCTCCTTGGGGGGAATGCCGAAGTTCTCCAGGACTTCCAGGCCGCGCAGCCGGTCGCGCATCAAATAGCAGCCCTCGATGACGAATTCCTCGCGTTCGCGGAGTTCGGCGTCGGTGAGCTGTTTGTAGTAGTCGCGCAGGGCCATCCGGCCGAAGGCGACATGGCGGGCCTCGTCCTGCATGACGTAGGCGAGGATCTGCTTGGGCAGCGGCTTGTCGGTGGTGTCGCGGATCATCCCGAAGGCGGCCAGCGCGAGGCCCTCGATCAGCACCTGCATGCCGAGATACGGCATGTCCCAGCGGGAGTCCTTGAGGGTGTCGGAGAGCAGCGTCTGGAGGCTGTCGTTGACCGGGTAGAGCATCCCGATCTTCTCCTGGAGGAAGCGGCTGTAGATCTCGGCGTGCCGCGCCTCGTCCATGGTCTGGGTGGCGGAGTAGAACTTCGCGTCGAGGTCGGGGACGGATTCCACGATCCGCGCCGCGCAGACCATGGCACCCTGCTCGCCGTGCAGAAACTGGCTGAACTGCCAGGCGGTGTAGTGCCGGCGCAGATCACCGCGGTCCTTCTCGGTCATCTTGCCCCAGTACTTGGTGCCGTACAGGGACATGGACTCGTCGGGCGTACCGAGCGGATCCTGGGGGTCCACTTCCAGGTCCCAGTCGATCCGCAGCGTGGCGTCCCACTGCTTGTCCTTGCCCTTCTGGTACAGCGCGAGCAGCCGGTCGCGACCGGCGCCGTACTCCCAGCTGAAGCGGGCCGCACCGGAGGCGGGGACCTGCCACAGCGGGTCGCCGGGGTCCTGCACATAGAGCTCTCGGGTCGACACGGACGCCTCCTCGGCTCGCCAAACGCCTTGCCCTGGCCGGTGGTTGGCAGGCTCACACGTTTCTTACTCGCGGGTCAATAACTCGCGCACAGGGGATTGACGCCCTTGCTGACAAGCAGTCTCATAAGAGCTGACCGCGGGTAACCCACTAGCGAGGTAGCCAGATGACGAGCGCGCCCACCGCCATGACCGTGACGGACACCGACGTCCTGCGGGACGCCCTCGGCCTGCTCAAGGACCGGGAACAGGTCGCCGAGCGACTGCTCGACTCCTCCGCCAGGCACTCCTTCGACCCCGACACCGAACTCGACTGGGAGGCACCCCTCGAAGAGGGCAAGTGGTTCTGGCCGCCGGAGCTGGTCTCGCTCTACGACACCCCGCTGTGGAAGAAGATGTCCCTGGAGCAGCAGCAGGACCTCTCCCGGCACGAGGCCGCCTCGCTCGCCTCGTTGGGCATCTGGTTCGAGATCATCCTGATGCAACTGCTCGTACGGCACATCTACGACAAGCCGGTCACCAGCGCGCATGTCCGCTACGCGCTCACCGAGATCGCCGACGAATGCCGGCACTCCAAGATGTTCGCCCGCATGATCCAGCGGGGCGGTGCGCCCACGTACCCCGTCTCGCGCCTCAACCACAATCTCGCCCGGATCCTCAAGACGGTCTCCACCACCCCGGGCTCGTTCGCCTGCACCCTGCTCGGCGAGGAGATCCTGGACTGGATGCAGCGGCTGACCTTCCCGGACGAGCGGGTGCAGACCCTCGTGCGCGGGGTGACCCGGATCCATGTCGTCGAAGAGGCCCGCCATGTCCGCTACGCACGCGAGGAGCTGCGCCGCCAGATGGTCACCGCGCCGCGCTGGGAGCGGGAGTTGACCCGGATCAGCTCCGGCGAGGCGGCCCGGGTCTTCTCCGTCGCCTTCGTCAACCCGGACGTCTACCCCAACGTCGGGCTGGACAGGCGGGAGGCCGTCGCCCAGGTGAAGGCCAGCGGCCACCGCCGCGAGGTGATGCAGTCCGGCGCCCGGAGGCTGACCGACTTCCTCGACGAGATCGGCGTGCTGCGCGGTGTGGGCCGCAGGTTGTGGCGCAGCTCGGGCCTGCTGGCCTGAAGCACTCGGCATGCCCTGTCCGCGACCCGAGCACGTGTACGAGCCGACCCCCGGGCCGGTTACGCTGCTGTTCATGAACGGCAGCGGCACCGCCCCAGCAGTACCCCGACCCGCCTATCGCAGGCTCAGCGTCGAGCAGCGCCGCAGCCAACTGCTCGCCGCCGCGCTCGGGCTGTTCGCCCAGCGCGCGCCCGAGGACGTCTCGCTGGACGACGTCGCCACCGCCGCCGAGGTCTCGCGGCCGCTGGTCTACCGCTACTTCCCCGGCGGCAAGCAGCAGTTGTACGAGGCCGCGCTGCGCAGCGCGGCCGACATCCTGGAACGCTGCTTCGCCGAGCCCGAGACCGGGCCGCTCACCCGGCGGCTGTCCCGCGCGCTCGACCGCTACCTGGCGTTCGTCGACGAGCACGACGCCGGCTTCAGCGCGCTGCTCCAGGGCGGCAGCGTCGTGGAGACCTCCCGTACCTCCGCGATCGTCGACGAGGTGCGGCGGGCCGCGGCCGACCAGATCCTGCGGCATCTGGGCGAGCCGGAGCCGGGCGTCCGGCTGCGGATGACCGTGCGCATGTGGATCACCGCCGTCGAGGGCGCCTCGCTGATCTGGCTCGACGAGCACAAGCAGCCCGCCCTCGACGAGCTGCGGGACTGGCTGGTGGACCACTTCATCGCGCTGCTGACCGCGACCGCGGCCCGCGACCCGCAGACCGCGCGGGTGACCCGGGCGGCGCTGAGGCTGGAGACCTCCGACGGCCCGGTCGGTGATCTGTCCCGGCGCATCCTGCCCGTCGTCAGCGACGCCGCGCACCTGCTGTGACCAGCGGTTCCGCTCCGGTGGTGGAAGACTGAGGGCGTGCGAAGCGAGAACACGCCCTTCGTCGGCGGACCCTTGGACGGCCGGGTGCTGCCGGTGCTGGTCGGCATGACCGGACAGCCGCCGAAGACCTACGAGATCCCGGTGCCCAACGACGACGGGCGGCCGCCGACGCTGCACGTCTACCGGCGCGTCCCCGCCCGCGTGAGCCGCCTGGGCCTGCCGAGCGGCTGGAAGTACGAGTACGTCCCCGAGGGGCGGCGGGAGGTCCAGGGCCACCGGAAGTGGCCCTGGACCAAGTAAGGGCCCGCCGAGGTCAGCCGTGCGAGGCGAGGTAGGCCCGTGCGGCGTCCGGCTCGTAGAGGAAGTTCTCGAAGTCGGACGGGTCGTCGAAGCCGTTGGCGAAGCGGTCGGCGACGGGCTGGATCTGGCCGGCCGCGCCGATGATGTCCAGTACGTGCTCCGGCGGCGGGGCCAGCATCGCGTTGGTCCACTTGGTGACGTGCCGGGCGGTGTCCCAGTAGCGGTCGAAGGTGGCGCGCATCCAGTCCTCGTCGAACGGCTCCTCGCCGCGCTCCTCGATGGCGGCGAGGTAGGACGCGGCGCACTTGGAGGCCGAGTTGGAGCCCTGGCCGGTGATCGGGTCGTTGGCGACGACCACGTCGGCGACGCCGAGGACCAGGCCGCCCGAGGGGAGCCGGCCGATGGGGTTGCGCACGGTCGGGGCGTAGCGGCCGGCCAGCGTGCCGCCTGCGTCGGTCAGTTCGACCTTGGTGGCGCGGGCGTACTCCCAGGGCAGGAACTTCTCCATCAGCTCCAGTGTCGTGGCCAGGTGCTCGTCGGGGTCCTTGACGGACTGGAAGACGTCCAGCGGGCCGCCGGGGATGCCCTCCCAGAACAGGATGTCGGCGCGGCCGGAGGTGGTGAGCGTCGGCATGACGAAGAGCTCGCCGACGCCGGGGACGAGGTTGCAGCGCACCGCGTCGAAGTGGGGGTGCTCGGGGCGCGGGCCCAGGCCGTGGACGTAGGCGACGGCCAGTGCGCGCTGGGGGGCGTCGTAGGGGGAACGCGCCGCGTCCCGGGCGAACATGGACACCAGCTCGCCCTTGCCGGCCGAGACCAGCGTCAGGTCGTAGCGGCCGGCGAAGAAGTCCAGGTCGGAGACGGCCGCGCCATGGATGACGAGTTGGCCGCCGCGCTGCGCGAAGGTCTCCATCCAGCCGGCCATCTTGACCCGCTGGTCGACGGACTGGGCGTATCCCTCCAGCGTGCCGACCCAGTCGACGGCGCGCTGCGAGCCGCCGGGTTCGGCGTGGCTGCCGGGCGCGGCGACCGAGACGCCCAGGCCCTCGATGCGCGGCGCCTGGCTCTCCCAGAAGTTGATCTCCAGGTCGCGCTCGTGCTGCAGGGCGGTGTCGAACATGCACTGGGTCGACATGACCCGGCCGGAGCGGATCTCGTCGGCGGTGCGGTTGGACATCAGGGTGACCTCGTAGCCCTTGGACTGGAGGCCGAGGGCGAGCTGGAGCCCGGACTGGCCGGCTCCGACGACGAGTATTTTCCGCATGGCGGCACTCTTCTCTGTTACTGCGGTGTTCGGGGGTGAGGCGTGGGGGGTGGGGCGGGGTCCGGCCCTCGGGGGCGGGTCCCGGGCGGGCCCGGCTACTCCGGCGCTTCCTCCAGCGCATGGCCGACCAGCGCGAGCAGCGAGGTGACCACCGTGGTCCGCCGGCGCGCGTCCATGATCACGACGGGTACCCGGGGCGGCACGGTCAGCGCCTCGCGGACGTCCTCGACGGCGTACTCCTCGGTGCCCTCGAAGTGGTTGACCGCGACGATGTACGGCAGTCCGCAGCTCTCGAAGTAGTCCAGCGCCGGGAAGCAGTCCTCCAGGCGCCGGGTGTCGGCCATCACGATCGCACCGATCGCGCCGCGCACCAGGTCGTCCCACATGAACCAGAACCGCTGCTGTCCGGGCGTGCCGAACAGATACAGCACCAGGTCCTGGTCGAGGGTGATCCGGCCGAAGTCCATCGCGACCGTGGTCGTGGTCTTCTCGGGGGTGGCGGTCAGATCGTCGGTGTCCTCGCTGGCCCGGGTCATCACCGCCTCGGTCTGCAGCGGGGTGATCTCCGAGACCGAGCCGACGAAGGTGGTCTTGCCGACGCCGAAGCCGCCCGCCACCACGATCTTGGTGGCGACCGGCGCCCGCGAGCGGTCGGTCTGCCAGCTGTGCAGCCCCGCCTCGTCGGCTGTCGCCGCGGGCTCGGGCCGGTCCGTGGGAGGGACCGTCGCCGTCGTACCGGCCGATGTCGTGTCAGAGCCTGTGAAGTCCACCCAGCACCCTTTCCAGCAGCGCGCGGTCGGGCCGGCCGGTGGGGTGCCCGGTGCCGTAGACGCGAATCCTTCCCTGGTCGGCGAGGTCGCTGAGCAGGACCCGGACCACGCCCAGCGGCATCTTCAACAGCGCGGAGATCTCCGCGACCGAGCGCATCCGGCGGCACAGTTCGACGATCGCCCGCATCTCGGGCATCACCCGCTCGGCCCAGCCGCCGCCGGTCAGCTCGCGCCGCTCCTCGGGGGCCTCCAGCGCGGCCACGAACGTCTCGACGAGCAGCACATGACCGAAGCGGGTCCGCCCGCCGGTGAGCGAGTAGGGCCGCACCCGCGCGGGTTTGCGGTTCCCGCCGCGTATGGGGAGTTTGGGGTTGCTCACTGGGCGCTCTCCATCGACTTGCGCAGTTCGCTGCGGAGTTCGGGGGTGAGGACATGGCCGGCCCGGCCGACGAACAGCGCCATGTGGTAGGCGATGACGTTCATGTCGCAGTCCGGGGCGGCGTGCACACCGAGCAGCGAGCCGTCGCTGATCGACATGACGAACACGCTGCCCTCGTCCATGGTGATCATCGTCTGCTTGACGGCACCGCCGTCCATCAGCTTCGCGGCGCCCTGGGTAAGGCTGCCCAGCCCGGACACGATGGTGGCCAGGTCCGCACTGGACCCCCTGGGCCCTTCATCGCCGTCCGGCTGCGCCTTGGCGGCCGCGCGGTCCGGGTCGGAGCTGAGCAGCAGCAGGCCGTCGGAGGAGACCACCGCGACCGAGCGGATGCCCGGCACCTCGTCGACCAGGTTCGTCAGCAGCCAGTGCAGATTCTGTGCCTGGCTGCTCAGTCCTTTTCCTTGAGCAGTGGGCGCTTGCGCCATCAATCGCGTGCCTCCTCGGCAATCTGGCTCTCTCCCGGGGCCCCCGCTCCGTCGGTGTCGGTCTGTGGGATGGTCTGCTCCGCCGTGCGCTCCGCGATCTCGGTCTCGACCTCGCGCCGGCCGTCCCTCGCCCCCTGCTGGAATCCGCCCAGCCGGCGCCTCAGCGCCTCGGCACCGACCGCGCCGCTCTTGCGCGGGGCGGCGGGCGCCGGGCGCTGCGCCACGATGTGCGGCGTGCGCTTGGGCAGCCCCTTGGCCGTCCGTGGCTTCTCCGGCGCCGCGGCGGGTGCCGGGTCGGCGGCCTGGGGTGCCGGGTCCGTGGCGGCCGGGTCGTTGGCTCCCGCGTCCTTGGCTGCCGGGTCCTTGGCTGCCGCGTCCGTTCCGGGGCCCGTGTGCTGGTCCGGGCCGATGGCGTACGGATCGGCGGCCACGGGCTCGGCGACGGACGCGTCGGACTGTGCCGGCGGCTCGGCGGCCGGGCTCGCGTCGTCCTCGGTCCGGGTGTGCTCGTCGTCGCCGGCGCCGCCCTCGGCCGCGTCGACGGCCCGCTCGGCGGCGGCGACCAGCGGGTCGCTGTCCGGGGCGGTGTCCGGGGCTTCGCTGTCCGGGTCGGCGTCGGGCGCGGCCGCCGCCGGGTCCTTGCGCGGCACCCTCGTCTGCAGGGTGTTGGAGTTCGCCTCGGCGACCGAGCCGGGCAGCGCGGGGGTGTGCACCGCCTCGCGCGGCGCCGTCGTGGAGGGCGACGGGGCCGGGCGGGTGGGCAGGATCGAGCCGGGCAGTACGACGACGGCCGTGACGCCGCCCTGCTTGGCGTCCCGCAACTGGACCCGTACACCGTGCCGGGCGGCCAGCCGCACCACCACGTACAGGCCCAGTCCCAGGGCCTCGTCGACGGTCTCGGAGGACGAGGCGGCCTCGGCGTCCGCGAGCCGCTCGTTGAGCTCGGCCAGCCGCTCCCCGGTCATCCCTATGCCCTCGTCCTGGACCGAGAGCATCAGCTCGCCGCTCTCCAGCAGCCAGCCGGACAGCTCGACATGGGCGTCCGGCGGTGAGAACGCGGTGGCGTTCTCCAGGAGTTCGGCGACCAGATGGCTGAGGTCGTCCGCGGCGAACCCGGCGACCTGCGAGTGCGGCGGCAGCGACTCGATGCGCACCCGGTCGTACCGCTCGATCTCGCTGACCGCGGCACGCAGCACGTCCAGCAGCGGTACCGGGCCCTGGTGGCCGGTGCCGTGCTGTTCCGCGCCCGCCAGCACCAGCAGGTTCTCGCTGTTGCGGCGCATCCGCGCGGCGAAGTGGTCCAGCTTGAACAGCGTCTCCAGCCGCTCCGGGTCCCGCTCGCTCTCCTCCAGCGACTCGATGACGGCGAGCTGGCGCTCCACGAGGCCGAGGGTGCGCAGCGAGAGGTTGACGAACCGGCCGTGCACACCGGTCTGCGCGGTGGCCAGCCGCTCGGTGAGATCGGCGACCTCCTCCTTGAGCGACGCGCTCTGCTCCTGCAGCACCTCGCGCTCGGCGACCAGCCGCTGCCGGCCGCCGACCAGCCGCTTGCGCTCGCCCTCCAGCTCGGCGGTGCGCCGCGCCATTTCTCCCACCTGGGCGTGCAGTGCGTTGACGGACCCGACGACGGCGGCGAACTCGTCGTTGCGGCCCTTGTAGCCGATGGGCTCCTCCTGCGCGGGGTCACCGGCCACCCGCTTGGCGCCGATCCGCAGCGCCGCCAGGGGCTGGGTCAGGGTGCGGGCGGCCCAGACGCCGGCGCCGACGGCCAGCAGCAGGCAGAGCGCCTCCAGGCCGACGCGGATCTCCAGCTCGGTCACATCGTCGTCGCGCAGGGCACCGAGCCGCTCGATGTCGGCGGTGGCCATGGCCGACTCCACGCCCCGCATCAGCCCGATGCGGGTGGTGAGGGTTTCGGCCACCTTCTGGCGGCTGAGCCGCAGGTCCGCGGCGTCCAGGCGGGGCTGGTCGGTCAGCCGGGTCAGATAGCGCTCGGCGGCGTCGACGTCGGCGCCGGTGACGGTGCGTTCGAAGCGGTCCCGGGCGCCCTGGCCGGCGGTCTGCCGGAAGTCGCCCAGCGCGCCCTGGGCGCGGAGGTGCGCGACCTGGGCGAGGGCGGTCAGCCGGGGCTGGCCGCCGCCCGCGTTGAGCCCGGCCAGCAGCAGGGCGCGGGTGCCGGCGGCCTGGTCGGTGAGGCGGCCGAGGGCGGGCAGCGCACGGGTGTCGGCGTCGGCGGAGTCCGCGCGGGCGGGCAGGTGGCGGGCGATGGTGTCGCCGATCGCGGCGAGCGCCTGGATGACCTCGGTATAGGCGTGGTAGACCTGCTCGGCCGATTCGGCACCGGACAGCGCCCTTTGACGGGTCTGCGGGAGGGCGGCCAGGAGCTTGGCGGCCGCCGCGTAGACCTCGGTGTCGCCCGAGGCGTCCTGGGCCTCGGTACGCAGCTCGGCGATCTGCCGGTCGACACGGGCACGCTGGGGCCCGGTGGCGGCGGAGGCGTCGGCGGACACGGCGGTGTTGGCGGACACGGCGGTGTTGGCGGACACGGCGGCATCGGCAGCGGCGGTGTTCCCAGTGCCGTTGGTGCCGTTGGTGGCAGCGGCGCCGTTCCCGGTGCCGTTGACTCCCGTGCCGCCGGTCTGCGCGCCGTTGGGCCGCGCGCCGTCGGCCCCGCCGGTCCGGCTGCCGTTGCCGCCGGATGCGCCGGGCTTGGCACCCGCGCGGCCGGCCGGTCGGGCGGCGCCCGCGGTCAGCGCGTCACGCTCGTCCGCGAGGGAGTGCGCGAGGGCGATCGCCCGGGCGTTCAACTCGGCGAGGTCGACCAGCTGCTGGCTGCCGTGGGCGTTGTCGGCCGTGGTGGCGAGGCCGGGGGCACCGGCGCCGAGGACCGCGGCGGCGACCACGGCCACCGCCCCGACGAGCCGGTTGCGCACCCGCGCGGGACGCCGCCCCGAGAGGTCCTCCCCACCCGTCGTGCCCAGCCCCTTGCCCGGTCCCGAGACCGAACCGGCCGGTGAACCCGGCTTCCCTGCGCCGCCCCGAAGCCGCATCTTCCGCACCGCTGCTCGCATTCCTGTCTCGCCTGCCCACGCCGTATGGCGTCGCGGACCCGGTTCGCTCGCCGCTCGCGGGGCGGGACCTGCGCGCACACCGCAGCAGCACACACTTCCGCGAGGGTAAACAGTCCGGCTCTGCGCGTCGCGATGGATGTCCTGGTCCCGCCCTTGACCGGGCAACGACCCTTCCACCGGCGCCGCACAGTGGCCCGGCAACACATGCCTGGCCACCTGAACGAGTGAACATCACTCGGAGTTTGACCATCAACTTCCCGGCGCCGCCGATTTTCGCGGCGGACCCGCGCACCGCCCGGACGGGTTTGGAGATGCGTGCCGGTCCTGGAAGGATGCCCGCCCGCACGCCGCCGGGCCGGTGGTCCATACCTTCTGTACGCCGCTGACCTGCCCGTACGCCGACGCCGCCGGCAGCGCCCGGTCAGCGGGGCGCCGACGGGGCCTCCGGCAGACTTGCGGCCATGCGCATCGAACTCGCCACCGAGCCGGGCGATCCCCAACGCCCAAACGAGGACTACGCATCGGTCGCCCTGCCGGCCTTTGGCCAGGGCGGAGTCATGGTTCTGCTGGACGGTGTGACGCCGCCCGCCGAGGACTACGGATGCGTGCACACCCTGCCGTGGTTCACCGCGCGGCTCGGCGGCGCATTGCTCGAACTGTCGGTTTCACGCCGGGATATGACACTTGCTGAGGTGCTGGCCGCCGCCATCTCGCGGACGGCCGAAGACCACCGCGACACCTGTGACCTTTCTCACGTCCGCACTCCGCAGGCAACCGTGGTGGCCGCACGGTGGTCCGAGGACGCCGTCGAGCATCTCGTCCTGTCCGATTCGGTCCTCCTGCTGGAGCGGGTGGACGGCTCGGTGCACCCGGTGCTGGACCCGCGGCTGGATGAACTGCCGCCCACGGTCCGTGCCCAGCGCGCCGCCGTACGGGCGCTGCCCCGCGGCTCGGCGGAACGGGCGGTGGCGGGCCGTGCGTACGGCCGCGCGGTCGAGGCGCTGCGCAACGCCGAGGGCGGCTTCTTCACCGCGGCCGCCGATCCGTCGGTGGCCGCCCGCGCGGTGACCGGCAGCACCCCGCGCGCCGAGGTCCGCTCGCTGACCGCACTCACCGACGGCGCGGGCCGCTGGGTGGAGGTCTTCCAGCAGGGCTCCTGGAAGGACTGCCTCGACCTGGTGGCCGAGCGGGGCCCGCAGTCCCTCATCGACCGGGTCCGGGCGGCCGAGGCGGCGGACCCGGGGTGCGCGACCCATCCACGCGGCAAGGCCCGGGACGACGCAACGGTGATCTACGTGGCGCCCTGAGCAGGGACACCGCACCCTGAACCGCGACGTCCCGAGCAGTGGGCCCCGAACCGCGACGTCCCGGGCGGTGGCGCCCTGAACCGCGACGTCCCGAGTGGTGGCGCCCTGAACCGTGGTGCCCGGCCCTGGGGCAACGTCCGGGAATACCTCTCGCCCCGCACCACGTCCCGGAGTTCCCCACCGTCTCCCCAGCGTCCGGGAATACCCCCCACCCCCACCACGTTGTGGCCCCGCAGGGGGCGTTCGCATCCCCTACGGAATGCGTTCGACCACCCCTACCCCCCTCGGCCCCCTCCCCCTACCCCTACCCCTACCCCGGCCCTACCCCTCCTCGCTCTCCTGCTCCGTGTTCAAGCGGTGCAGCAGCCGCGCCAGTTCGGCCACCTCCGCGCGGTCCCACGAGGCGAGCCGGCGCGCGTACTGGGCGCGGCGTCCGTTGCGGACGCGGGTGAAGCGGGCGCGGCCTTCGTCCGTGATGCGGACGAGGACGGCGCGGCCGTCGGCCGGGTCCGGCTCGCGGGCGACCAGCCCCAGCTTCTCCAGGGCGTGCAGCTGGCGGCTCATCGTGGCCTTGCCGACGCCGAAGAAGCCGGCGAGGTCGGTGGCGCGCTGCGCGCCGGCGTCGGCCAGCCGGAGCAGGAGCCCGTACGCGGACGGCTCCAGATCGGGATGCACCTCGCGGGCCAATTCGCCGGACGAGGCCCGGGCGCGGCGGAGGAATACCGCCAATTCCCTTTCCAGGGCGAGAAATACGTGGTCCACACCAGTCGGCTCGCCGTCCGCCGCGGTGCCGCCGGCTCCGGTGTTGTGCACGTCAGCGCCCATTCCCGCTTTCCTCATCTGAAAGTTTCCGCCCTCGGCGGCCGAAGCCGCAGCTCGGCCAGTATTTCGCAGGATTAGACCAACGGCAGCCCGGCAACCCTCTTTTGCCCCATCGGTCTACGCGCGTATCGTAGTTTCTGGCATGGCCATACCAAGCGACCCGGTCGGCGACAAAGGTTCCGCCGCGCGTCATGCACACCGCACCTCCGTGTCATCGCGTCTGCGTCATGCCGTCAGATCATCCCCCCTCAGGTCACCCACCGAGATCTCCGGAGACACGTATGACCGTGCTCAGATCCGGCCTCCCCCACCGCCCCGCCCGCTCCCTCGCGACCGTGGCCGGGGCCCTTCTCGCGATCCTCGCCCTCCTCCTCGGCCTGCCGTCCGCCGCCGGCGCCCAGGCCCCGCGGCGCGCACCTGAACCCACCCATCCCGGACAGGACTGGGCCGGCTCGCAGATCGCCAGGCACGAAGGCACCGCGGCCGGCACCGCCCCGCCGGCGTCCTCGCTCGCGGCGTCCGTCGAGGGCGTGGACGTCAGCAGCCACAACGGCAACGTCGCCTGGTCGACGCTCTGGAACAGCGGCGTCCGCTTCGCCTATGTCAAGGCGACGGAGTCCACCAGCTACACCAACCCGTACTTCGCGCAGCAGTACAACGGCTCCTACAACGTGGGCATGATCCGTGGCGCGTACCACTTCGCCACGCCCAACACCTCCAGCGGCGCCGCCCAGGCCAACTACTTCGTCGACCACGGCGGCGGCTGGTCCAGGGACGGCAGGACGCTGCCCGGCGCGCTCGACATGGAGTACAACCCCTACGGCGCGACCTGCTACGGCCTGAGCGCGGCCGGCCTGGTCAACTGGATGAAGGACTGGTTCGCCACCTACAAGGCGCGCACCGGCCGGGACGCGGTCGTCTACACCTCCACCGGCTGGTGGAAGCAGTGCACCGGCAACTCGTCCGCCTTCGGGGCGATCAACCCGCTGTGGGTTCCGCGCTACGGCTCCTCGGTCGGCGAACTCCCGGCCGGCTGGGGCTTCCACACCATCTGGCAGTACACCTCGACCGGCCCGACGGTCGGTGACCACAACCGCTTCAACGGCGCCTACGACCGGCTCCAGGCGCTGGCGAACGGCTGAGCGCACCCGGCCGACGGCCCGGGCGTACGGTCCCGCCCGCGCCCGGGCCGTACGCGCGAACGGGCCCCTGCCGCACGGTCCGTGCGGCAGGGGCCCGTCCCGTCAGCCCCGCGCGGCTCAGGCCGCGAGGGGGATCTCCGGCACGGCGCCGTTGGACGCCGGCGTCAGCGCCAGTTGGAGGACCTGGCGGACGTCCGCGACCGGGTGGACCTCCAGGGAGCTGAGGACCTCGGCCGGGACGTCGTCCAGGTCCGGTTCGTTCCGCTTGGGGATGATCACCGTCGTGATCCCGGCACGGTGCGCCGCGAGCAGCTTCTGCTTGACGCCGCCGATCGGCAGCACCCGCCCGGTCAGCGAGATCTCACCGGTCATCGCCACGTCCGGCCGGACCTGCCGGCCCGACAGCAGCGAGGCCAGCGCCGTCGTCATCGTCACGCCCGCGCTCGGCCCGTCCTTGGGGACGGCGCCCGCCGGTACGTGCAGATGCACTCCGCGCTCCTTGAGGTCGGCGACCGGCAGTTCCAGCTCCGCGCCATGGGAGCGCAGGAACGACAGCGCGATGTGCGCGGACTCCTTCATCACGTCGCCGAGCTGGCCGGTCAGCTGGAGCCCGGACGCACCGGTCTCCGGATCGGCGAGCGAGGCCTCCACATAGAGCACGTCGCCGCCGGCGCCGGTGACCGCGAGGCCGGTGACCACACCGGGGACGGCCGTCCGCCGCTCGGCCGGGTCCTGGGCGGACTCGGGGGTGTGGTGCGGCCGCCCCAGCAGCGGGCGCAGCTGCTCCACGCCGACGGTGAACGGCAGCTCCCGCTCGCCGAGTTCGTGCTGGGCGGCGACCTTGCGCAGCATCCGGGCGAGGGCCCGCTCCAGATTCCGTACGCCCGCCTCGCGGGTGTACTCCCCCGCCAGCTTGCGCAGCGCGTCGTCCTGAAGCGTCACCTCGTCCGGCTCCAGGCCGGCCCGCTCCAGCTGGCGCGGCAGCAGGTGGTCCCGGGCGATGACGACCTTCTCGTCCTCGGTGTAGCCGTCCAGCCGGACCAGCTCCATCCGGTCGAGCAGCGGCTCGGGGATGGCTTCGAGGACGTTGGCGGTGGCCAGGAAGACGACATCGCTGAGGTCGAGTTCGACCTCCAGGTAGTGGTCGCGGAAGGTGTGGTTCTGCGCCGGGTCCAGTACCTCCAGGAGGGCGGCGGCCGGGTCGCCCCGGAAGTCGGACCCCACCTTGTCGATCTCGTCGAGGAGGACGACCGGGTTCATCGAGCCGGCCTCCTTGATGGCGCGGACGATCCGGCCGGGCAGCGCGCCGACGTACGTACGGCGGTGGCCGCGGATCTCCGCCTCGTCGCGGACGCCGCCGAGCGCGACCCGGACGAACGTGCGACCCATGGCGCGGGCGACGGACTCGCCCAGCGAGGTCTTGCCCACGCCGGGCGGGCCGACGAGCGCGAGCACGGCGCCGCCCGCCCGGCGCCCGCCGCCCTTGCCGGAATCGCCGGGCGAGGCCGCCTTCGCCCCGCCGCCGACCAGCCCGAGGCCGCGCTCGGCCCGGCGCTTCCTGACGGCCAGGTATTCGGTGATCCGCTCCTTGACCTCCTCCAGGCCGGCGTGGTCGGCGTCCAGCACCTGCTTGGCGCCGGCGATGTCGTAGGCGTCCTCGGTCCGTTCGTTCCACGGCAGTTCGAGGACGGTGTCCAGCCAGGTGCGGATCCACGATCCCTCGGGGCTCTGGTCGCTGGCCCGCTCCAGCTTGTCGACCTCCTTGAGGGCGGCCTTGCGGACGTCCTCGGGCAGCTCGGCGGCCTCGACCCGGGCGCGGTAGTCGTCGCCCTCGTCCTCCGGATCGCCGTTCAGCCCGGCGAGTTCCTTGCGGACCGCCTCCAGCTGCCGCCGCAGCAGGAACTCGCGCTGCTGCTTGTCGACACCCTCCTGGACGTCCTTGGCGATGGACTCGGCGACGTCCTGTTCGGCGAGGTGGTCGCGCAGCGCCTCGGTGGCGAACTTCAGGCGGGCGACCGGGTCGGTGGTCTCCAGCAGCCGGACCTTCTGCTCGGTGGTCAGGAAGGGCGAGTAGCCGGAGTTGTCGGCCAGCGCCGGCACGTCCTCGATCTGCTGGACGCGGTCGACGACCTGCCAGGCGCCGCGCTTGCGCAGCCAGCTGGTGGCCAGCGCCTTGTACTCCGTGACGAGTTCGGCGACGGCCCCGGGCAGCGGATCGGGGACCTGTTCGTCGACGGTCGTGCCCTCCACCCACAGCGCGGCGCCGGGCCCGGTCGTGCCGGAGCCGATCCGCACCCGGCCCAGGCCCCGGATCAGCGCTCCGGGGTCGCCGTCGGACAGCCGCCCGACCTGCTCGATCCGCCCGAGCGTGCCGATTCCCGCGTAGGTGCCGTCGATGCGGGGCACAAGCAGCACCCGCGGCTTGTTACCCGAGGTGGCGGCGGCCTGTGCGGCCTCCACCGCGGCGCGGACGTCCGCGTCGGACAGGTCCAGCGGCACCACCATGCCGGGGAGCACGACCTCGTCGTCGAGCGGCAGCACGGGCAGGGTGAGCGATGTGGACGTCGAAGCCATGATCTCCCCTTCGGCAATCAAGTTGAGCTTTACCCACTCAATGCAGGGGGACGGGGAGTTGTTCCCCCACACGCGTTCGCTGTGAGCGATCGGGACGGGGTGGGTGGCGGGGAGCGCCCGGCGCCTGTCGGTGCGCGGCGCGGGTGCCCGGGGAGCGCCCGGCTACCAGTGCGCGGGGCGGGTCAGCGTCTCGGGCAGCTTGGTGGCGGCGTTCCCCCGGGCCGCGTTCAGCTGGGACTGGGTCAGGAAGAGGGCGCCGGTGAGGTCGGCACCGCTCAGGTCGGCGTCGCGCAGATCGGCGCCGATCACATCCGCCCGGCGCAGATCGGCGCCCTTGAGGTCGGCGGCGATGAGGTACGCCCCGCGGAGGTTGGCGCCCTGGAGGTCGGCGCCCTTGAGGCGGGCTCCCATGAGGTCGGCGCCCCGCCGCTCCTTCTTGCGGCCCGGGACCTTGGCCCGTACGAGCTCGCTGGTGCGCAGCAGCAGGGCGTTGACCTCGCCCCGGTGGGCCGGCACATCCAGCGCGGCGAGGTCCTCGGCGCTGCCGCGGGTGAGGCGTTCGGTCTTCTCCAGCGCGGCCCGCAGGTCGGCGTGCAGGGGGCGGGCGGCCCGCAGGGTGAGCGCCTCGGCCAGGTACCAGAGCAGTTCGTGCAGCTGCCGCATGACGGGGAACACGTCGAACATCTGCCGGGCAGTGCCGGGAGCCTGCCGCCAGTCCCGCCCGCCGAAGGTGACCTGGGAGACCTTCTGCCCGGCGCCGAAGCAGTCGAAGACGGTGCAGCCGGAGAAGCCGCGCTTGCGCAGATCGGTGTGGATGCCGCAGCGGAAGTCGGTCTGCAGGTTGGGGCAGGGCCGGCCGGCCTCCTTGTCGAGGGCGAAGTCCGCGGAGGCAGCGAACGGCAGCGCGACGCAGCACAGCCCGAAACAGCTGCCGCAGTCGGACTGCAGGCCCAGCTCGACAGTGTCCGGATTCGATTGCTTGCGCTCGGGCGCGCGGTCTGGGGACAAGGTGCGGGTACTCCTGCGGCCGGTGTGCGCCGCACGGGCGGCGCCTGGAAAGGACGTCCATTCTCCCAGGCCCGGACGGGTGGCGCGGCTGGCCGGTTTCGCTCGCCGCGAGCCGCCCGCGGACCGCCAACGCGGCGCCGGCCGCCGGGCGTTGTCAGTGGTCGCCCCTAGCCTCGGGTCCATGAGCATGATCGGACAGTACGCACGTGTCACACCCGCCGAATTCGACCGCGCCCTCGGTGACCCGGAGTGGGCGTTGAAGCTGGTCATCGGGCGGATGGAAGCGGAAGCCGGACAGCCCGCGGAGCCGGCCGCCGCGCGCTGCCTGGACGTCGACAAGGCCTGGGACGCCCTCGGGTTCCTGTTGCGCCGGGCGGCCTTCCCGGTGGACATCGTGCACGGCGAGGGGGACATCCCGACGGCGGAGGACTGGGGCTACGGCCCGCCTCGCTACCTCACCGCCGAGCGGGTGCGGGTCGCCGCCGAGGTGCTCGCGGGGATATCCGGCGCGGATCTGACGGCCGGCGTCGGCCCCGAGGACCTCGCCAAGGCGGAGGTGTATCCGTCGATCGTGTGGGAGCGCGGCGAGTCCCTGGACTACGTGCGCGAGCACTACGACGCGCTGCGCCCGTTCTTCCGCGCGGCGGCGGACCGGGGGGACGCGGTGCTGGTCTGGCTCGGCTAGGGCGGGTCCGGGGGGGGGGGGGGGGGGGGGGGGGGGAGGGGGGGGGGGGGGGGGGGGGGGGGGGGGGGGGGGGGGGGGGTGGGTGCCCGAAGA